>NZ_BMAQ01000022.1 GCF_015472005.1 Insulibacter thermoxylanivorax
GGATGTGTCCTAAATTTAGGATGAAATCCTTCTGTATGTATGCGATTTGATTCATTACGACTCCTTCGATTCCAGCGTGTGTTATTAGGCACCTATGGAGCACACGTGTATTGCATACTTGGATAATCACGTTCATTTCAACAAAAACTGATGCTATGGGCGAAGGAGTTCGTCGTAATTAATTTGTAAATCGACCGATCGTTGAATGAGTATTGGAGTGCACAAAATGACACTGAAATGATTACCAGGATTAAGATAATCACCAAAATCATCACCAAAATCATCACCACAAAACTATCCTAAACGAGTGACAAATTACAAGTAATGATTAAACAATATAGGGCAGGGGTTCCGTACATTCCCTTTGGTAACGCTTGCTTAATGGAAATGGCGAAATCCTTGATAAATCAAGGGTTAAAGCACTTGACATCAAAATTATGTCTTTGATAAGATTGCGAGTAATATCTAGTCGGAAGAGTATTTTTAAAGGGAGGATCTTTCTTGTGTGGGAAGATAAATTTGGCAAAGAAGGTTTAACATTTGACGACGTTCTGTTGGTGCCGCGCAAGTCGGAAGTATTCGGCAAAGAGATCGATGTATCCACCCAATTAACATCTCGGATCAAGTTAAACATCCCATTCCTCAGTGCTGCGATGGACACCGTAACGGAGAGTGCGATGGCGATCGCCATGGCGCGTGAGGGCGGAATCGGCATCATTCACAAGAATATGTCCATCTCCCAACAAGCAGAAGAAGTGGACCGAGTAAAGCGTTCTGAGAGCGGAGTGATCACGAATCCTTTCTCTTTAACTCCTGAACACCATGTATATGATGCAGAAGAATTGATGAGCAAGTACCGGATCTCAGGGGTGCCGATTGTCGATGAGAACAATAAGCTGGTAGGGATCATCACGAACCGTGACCTCAGATTCGTACAAGATTATTCGATTAAGATCAAAGAGGTCATGACGAAGGAAAACCTGGTAACTGCTCCGGTTGGCACGACATTGCAGCAAGCGATAGGCATCTTGCAGAAGCACAAGATCGAGAAACTTCCTCTTGTTGATGAAGAGAATAACCTGAAGGGCCTTATCACGATCAAAGACATCGAAAAGGCGATTCAGTTCCCGAATGCTGCAAAGGATGAGCAGGGTCGACTGTTAGCCGGTGCTGCCGTTGGGGTATCCAAGGATGTCATGGAGCGTGTCGCCGCGCTGGTGGAAGCTGGAGTCGACCTCATCGTCGTGGACTCTGCCCACGGGCATCACATCAACATCCTGAACACGGTGCGTAAGATTCGCGAGAAATACCCGGATCTGCCGATCTGCGCTGGTAACGTAGCAACAGCTGAAGGAACGAAGGATCTCATCGAAGCTGGTGCATCCATCGTTAAGGTAGGGATCGGACCGGGTTCGATCTGTACGACACGGGTTATTGCGGGGATCGGCGTACCGCAGGTTACCGCGATCTATGACTGTGCGACGGTAGCCCGCCAATACGGCGTTCCGATCATCGCAGACGGCGGGATCAAGTACTCTGGAGACTGTGTAAAAGCTCTGGCAGCCGGGGCGGATGCGATCATGATCGGCAGCCTGTTCGCAGGAACAGAGGAGAGCCCGGGCGAATCTGAGATCTTCCAAGGCCGCCGTTACAAGATCTACCGCGGCATGGGTTCGCTGGGTGCGATGAAGGACGGCAGCAAAGACCGTTACTTCCAAGAGAACGAGAGCAAGCTTGTTCCAGAAGGAATCGAGGGCCGCGTACCTTACAAAGGACCGCTTTCGGATATTGTCTTCCAGCTTGTAGGCGGTTTGCGTTCCGGTATGGGATACTGCGGGGCTAAGGATATCAAGAGCCTGCAGAATGATACCCAATTTATCCGCATCACGAACGCCGGGCTGAGAGAGAGCCATCCGCACGATGTACAGATTACGAAGGAAGCACCGAACTATTCCCTGTAATCTGCAGGATCAGGAATATTACGAACACGGACTGGCATCTGATTCGATTAGTGTGTATTAGTATGAATATAATGAAAAATCAAGAAGACAGGACAACGAACATGTCCTGTCTTCTTGCGTCTCCCAACAGCTTCCTGATCCGTATGGAACATCACTAACTGCATCGCCGCAGCATCATCCATTCATCTTGAATCATCACAGCAGCATCACCAAACTACTGCTCATTCAAGCTTTAGAACTATGCTAAATGGCACCATATGTTGGGTAAACCTTAGTATTTCTTCGCCATTCTTCTTATGTTACAATTGACGTATTGCAAAGACTGCTTAGAACAGTAATTCATGGAGAGGTGAAACCTTTGTTTGGGGAAGGGGTTATTAAGACACAGACTAAGAGTCATCTATGGCGGAAAACGGTAATCTTCGCCATCATTGCCGGCATGTTGCTATTCTCATTCATCGGCGCATTGTTCCAGCCATCCGTCGCATGGGCTGACGAGGCGGCAGAAGATGCGGATGCGGAACAGGCGGATTCAGAAGCAACAGAAGCAACAGACGCGGCATCCAACTCGGGAACAGGGGATAATTTCCTTGGATTACAAGTTAAATCGGCCTTATTAATGGAAGCTTACACAGGACAAGTCCTGTATTATTATGCTGCACCAGAAGCGAAGAACGGATGGGAACCGGCCAGCATGGTCAAGATGATGACTGAGTATCTGGTGCTGGACGCGATCAAAGAAGGCAAGCTGAGCTGGGATACCGTTGTGACGATCACCGAGAGACAGGATTCGATTCGCGGATCAGGACAGCTGTTAGCAGCAGGACATAAATATACGATCAAAGATCTGTTCAACCATATGTCGATCTACTCTGCTAATGATGCAGCCGTAGCTTTGGCGGAGAACGTTGCAGGATCGGAGGAAAAGTTCGTCGAGATGATGAACCAAAAAGCCCGCGAGTTCGGACTTTCCGAGCACGCGCATTTTTCCAATGCAACAGGCCTTCCGAATGATTACTACGGTGAGTATGCGCCCAATACATCGGGCCAGAACTGGTTCACGGCTAAAGACGCTGCGATCATCGCGCAGCGGCTGCTGATCGATCATCCGGAGATTCTGGAATTCTCCAGCAAACCGCAGGAATATCGTCGTGAAGGGGATCCGAACACGGAGCTGATGCTGAACTGGAACCGCATGTTAGAAAGCTGGATCCCGCTGAACAACCTCTATTCCAAGCTCTATGCATATGAAGGCTTGGACGGTCTGAAGACCGGTCATACCAACACGGCAGGATATAACTTTACCGGTACAGCCGTGCGGGATGGTCTGCGATTGATCAGTGTGGTCATGGGAGCCGAGAATGAGGATATGCGTTTCGGCGAAACCCGCAAACTGTTGGATTACGGTTTTAACAATTTTGAGAAGCGGACCGTGATCCCGGCGAAGACCGAGATGGAGCAGCTGCCGAAGGTCAGCATCAAGCGGGGTAAAAAGACTGAGGTGCCGCTCGTCACGCAGAACGGTCTGGAGCTTGTGATGAAGAAGGACGAGACCCTGGAGGATCTTGTGATTACAGCCGCTCCCGTGGATGAGGAATTGCTTACGGCACCGATTAAGCAAGGGGATGTATTGGGGACTCTGACTGTGGAGTACGACAATGGCGTAGAACCCGTCCAATACACCGTGAACTTGATTGCTGCAGAGGATGTGGAAGAATCGGGTTGGTTTACCCTTCTGTTGCGTGCGATCGGTAATTTCTTCAGATCGATTTGGAACAGCATCGTGAATATCTTCTGATGAAGTAACCCACAACAAGGAAAAGCTTACTTTGATAATCGTGTCGACGTTCATAGATCATGAACCGCGGAATCGCGCAACAAATGTCACATAGATTATATTTAATTCCTAGTAAAAAGGTTGTATATTCAAACAGCTTCATGTACAATCATTAAATAGATGATTTGAAGAGATTGCGGGAGGACATGAATGATGGAAACAGGAACTTCTAGGGTTAAAAGAGGCATGGCAGAAATGCAAAAAGGCGGCGTCATCATGGACGTCATGAACGCAGAACAAGCGAAGATTGCTGAAGCTGCAGGTGCATCCGCAGTAATGGCTTTGGAGCGGGTGCCGGCTGATATTCGGGCAGCAGGCGGCGTAGCGCGCATGGCAGACCCGAAGGTGATCGAAGAAGTCATGAACGCTGTATCGATTCCAGTTATGGCGAAAGCGCGGATCGGTCATTTCGTCGAAGCAAAGATGCTGGAAGCGATGGGCGTGGACTATATCGACGAGAGTGAAGTGCTGACACCGGCTGACGATGTATTCCACATCGACAAGCATGCGTTCACCGTGCCTTTCGTATGCGGTGCGCGTGATCTGGGCGAAGCCCTTCGCCGCATCGGGGAAGGGGCTTCGATGATCCGCACGAAGGGTGAACCGGGAACGGGCAACATCGTGGAAGCGGTACGCCATATGCGCATGATGATGTCCCAGATTCGCAAGGTTCAGAATATGTCCAAGGATGAATTGATGGCGGAAGCGAAGAATCTGGGCGCACCTTACGAGCTTTTGCTGCAAGTGCATGAGACGGGCAAACTGCCGGTTGTTAACTTCGCTGCCGGCGGTGTGGCGACACCGGCAGACGCAGCATTGATGATGCATCTTGGTGCAGACGGCGTCTTCGTCGGATCCGGGATCTTCAAGTCGGATAACCCGGAGAAATTCGCCAGAGCGATCGTAGAAGCGACGACTCATTATGAGGACTACGATCTGCTTGTTAAACTTTCCAAAGATCTCGGCACACCGATGAAAGGCATCGAGATCTCCAAGCTGGACGCTTCGGAGCGCATGCAGGAGCGCGGCTGGTAAACTGAGCTTAAGCTAAGCACGATTTGAGTTCGAGCACGTTGGAGGATCACATCGGAACTTCAGCCTATAGAACATATGCAGACACACGAAGCAGAACTTTGCGGACAAGATCGGAAAGAAGGAATGCAAGATGAAAATCGGAGTATTGGCACTGCAAGGAGCAGTATCGGAACATATCAAGGCGATAGAAGCTTGCGGAGCAGAGGGAATCGCGATCAAACGGCCGCAGCAGCTCAAGGATATCGACGGCTTAATCATCCCGGGCGGTGAGAGTACGACGATCGGCAGATTGATGAACGTATACGAGTTCATCGATGCGATCCGTCAGTTTTCAGCAGCCGGCAAACCGATCTTCGGTACCTGCGCCGGGTTGATCGTCTTAGCCAAACGCATCGCTGGCCAAGACGACAGCTATCTCGGTTTGATGGATATTACCGTTTCTCGCAACGCATTTGGCCGGCAACGGGAAAGCTTCGAAGCTGATCTTGATGTAAAGGGCATCGAAGGCGGTGCGCTGCGAGGCGTGTTTATCCGTGCGCCGCTGGTGACCGAGACCGGTACCGGCGTGAAAGTCTTGGCGACTTACCAAGATCAAGCTGTCGCTGTGCGCGAAGGACATCTGCTCGGTACATCGTTCCACCCGGAGTTAACGGATGATTACCGCATGCATGAATATTTTGCAGAGATGGTCAAACACAACCGCTGAGTTCAATCAGTGCTCGTATGGACAGGCACCGAAACCAAACGCGATGAGCGATGGTGGGGTGCCTTTCTTCCGTTTACATATGTCAATGAGGCATAAGGTTGAATATCGGTTTTGGGTATAGTAGAGTATATTTCATAATTAAATTCCCTTAGGGGAGGGGTACGATTGCTGGATATTAAGCTGTTAAGACATGAAATGGACCGGGTAAAACAAGCACTAACGAATCGGAATGCATCCTTATCGGATCTAGAAGGGTTCACATCCTTGGATCTTCGCCGAAGGGAATTACTGCAGGAAAGCGAACAACTGAAAAATCGCAGAAACGTAGTCTCGCAAGAAGTGGCCAAGCTCAAAAAAGCAGGGGAAAATGCCGATGCGATCATCGAAGAGATGAAGCAGGTATCCGATCGCATCAAGCAGTTGGATGAAGAGGTTCGCAGCGTGGAAGCGGAACTCGATCAGATCCTGCTCAGCATTCCGAATATTCCTCATGAGTCCGTCCCTGTCGGTGCATCCGAGGAGGACAATGTGGAGATTCGGACATGGGGAGAGAAGCCGGAGTTTGACTTCGAACCGCTTCCCCATTGGGAGATCGCAGAACAACTCGATATCCTAGACTTTGAGAGAGCTGCGAAGGTAACGGGTTCGAGATTCGTCTTCTATAAGGGTTTAGGAGCCAGACTGGAGCGGGCGCTGATCCAATTTATGATGGATCTGCACAGCGAGGAGCACGGATATACGGAGATGCTGCCGCCGCTGATGGTAAATACGGCAAGTCTTACGGGAACAGGTCAATTGCCGAAGTTTGAGGAAGATGTCTTTAAATTGGTTGATACGGATTACTACATGATTCCGACGGCAGAAGTCCCTGTAACCAACTATCATCGCGGCGAGATCTTGCAGCTGTCCGATCTGCCGCGCTATTATGTGGCATACAGCCCTTGTTTCCGCTCGGAAGCGGGAGCGGCCGGTCGGGATACCCGCGGCATCATCCGGCAGCATCAGTTTAACAAGGTTGAATTGGTGAAGTTCGTAGCTCCGGAGACTTCTTATGAGGAGCTGGAGAGCCTGACCAAAGCGGCAGAGCGGGTGCTGCAGCTCCTGGAATTACCGTACCGCGTAGTGGAGCTTTGTACGGGGGATTTGGGCTTCAGTGCTGCCAAGACCTATGATATTGAAGTTTGGCTGCCATCGCAGAATACTTACCGGGAGATCTCTTCTTGCAGTAACTTTGAAGATTTTCAAGCGCGGCGGGCGAATATACGATTCCGCAGAGAGCCCGGTGCAAAACCGGAATTTGTCCATACGCTGAACGGATCAGGATTAGCCGTTGGCCGTACGGTTGCTGCGATCTTAGAAAATGGACAGCAAGCGGACGGAAGTGTGGCTATTCCGCGTGTATTGTGGCCGTATATGCGGGATCAGCAGGTTATCACCAGAAAATAATCACTGGCATTCGACGATTATTTATGTTAAAATGCTTAATGCCGTGGATTATCGCCTTCACCCACGGCGCATGGAGAGGTGGTCGAGTGGTTGAAGGCTCTGGTCTTGAAAACCAGCGAAGGGGCAACCCTTCCGTGGGTTCGAATCCCACCCTCTCCGCCATTACATAGATCGAATACAGTCAGCCGTATTGCGCTTGGTGCGCGGTGCGGCTTTATTTTTTCCTTGGCATATTGCCGGCTTCGCCTGGAGACACTACACGTTAACAAGCGATGGAGGGGGTCAGCAAATCCATGCCAAAGACCAAATCATTCCCTGTCTTTCATGAGAATCGCAAGCGGGACGATCATGAAACGACGGTGCAGGAGCCGTTGTCCGGATCCAAAAAAGTTAAAAGCCGCAATCATTCCCGGCAAAATCATGGTGAAGGAAGTTAATATACATTACGACAATTCGAAAACAATCGTCAGCCATACTGGATCTAAAGGACCGCATTATTACTTTGTATATGCGATGAAAGTTTTATTTTGTTAATCTTACGTAATAATTGTTGACTATTCTTCCAAAAACCCCTTTCCCTATTTGACAAATTGAGTTACAATAACTCATGTTTGTTACAAAAAGAGGGAGAGGGGATTGTGTTGTTGAGGAAAACCTTAACATTTGCAACAGCAGTTCTGCTGATCTTAGGCCTTTTCTTGGCAGGCTGCGGCAACCAAGCTGCGAATCAGAAGACAGCGCAAGAAATTCTTACAGAAGCATTCAAAAAATCAGCCGAGGTAACATCTTCTAAATACGAAGGTTCAATGAAGCTTAATCTGCAACTACCAGACAGCGCACTGGATAGTCCAGAAGCTGCTATGGTATTAAATATGCTTAACAGTGCAGAACTAACTTTCCGCGGAACATCGCAAATCGACCCGATGATGGCAGAATTGTTCCTGACAGCTCGCATCACCGGCGATACGGAGATCGCAATCAATATGTCGATGTTGATCACAGAGGAGAAGATGTGGATCAAGATCCCGAACACACCATTCTTGCCTCTGCCTGATGAGCTTGTCGACAAGTACGTTGAATTGGATTTTGCAGAACTGGGAGCTATGGCGGGTGAGGAATTCACCTTCGACCCAGAACAGCAGGCTCGTTATCAGCAGCTCGGCAGCGAGATCGCTGAGATCTTCTTCGGCGCCTTCGAAGATGATCAATTCTTCACGGCTGTAAGCAAGGAAGACGCTGGTCTGCCGAGCGATGTAGACGCGGATCAAGTCGTGAAGTTCGAACTGACCAATGAGAATCTTCGCCCATTCTTCGAGGCTGTGATTGAGGTTCTTCCAGGCATGTTAGATAAGCTTGCTGAGATCGATGAGTTCGATTTGGCACAAGCTGAAATTGATGACTTGAAGGCTCAACTTGAAGCGGATAAAGATGAGATTTTCGCTGATTGGGATCAGGTTGAAGAAACATTGAATATTAATGACTTAACGGTCATTACAGCCGTTAACAAAGAAGGATTTGTTACGTATACAGATGTCAAAGCAAACATTGATATAACGGCAGACGGCGAGACAGGCACATTTGGTTTTGATATCAAAATGAAACAATCGGAGATCAACAAGAATCCTTCGTTTGAAATCTCTGAACCAAGTGCTGATGATGTCATTCCTTTAGAAGATCTGATGAATATGTTCATGGGATTCTGAACATCTATATACATGAAGAAGAACCGTTCCAGCGGATGGAGCGGTTCTATTTTATAATATACGGCAGAAGCAGTTTCACAACGGGCTTACCATTGAAGTCCTAACTAAGGACGGGTAGAATATGTTCATAGATGTCTAAAGGGCGGAGGTCAAACCATGAGTCGTTATTGGAATTCGTCGACGCGGCAATTAAGCCCATACGTTCCAGGGGAACAACCAAAGGATCAAGTCTATATCAAATTAAACACCAATGAAAATCCTTATCCGCCTTCCCCTCATGTCCTGCAGGCGATTCGCGGGAAAGTTGGAGAGGCGCTTAGGCTGTATCCAGATCCGGAGTCGACAGAACTTCGCGACCGCATCGCAGAGAAGTACGGTTTGAAGAGAGAGGAAGTGTTCGTTGGCAATGGTTCGGATGAAGTATTGGCGCTTGCATTTAAAGCCTTCTTCGAACCGCAGGCCCCGGTTTTGTTCGCTGATATCACCTACAGTTTCTACAAAGTCTATGTTCAGTTCTATGATCTGACTGCGAAGATCATCCCGCTTAAGGATAGTTTTCAGATCGATATCGACGCATACTGTAAAGAGAAGAACGGCGGGATCGTCATCGCCAATCCCAATGCTCCGACGGGAATTGAAGTGCCGCTCGAGAACATCGAGAGGATCATCCAGTCCAATCCTGATTCGGTTGTGTTGGTGGATGAGGCTTATGTTGATTTCGGTGCGCAAACGACCGTACCTCTTGTACGCAAGTATCCCAATGTATTGGTCGTGCAAACCCTGTCCAAATCCCGTTCGCTGGCCGGCCTTCGCGTCGGATTCGCCTTTGGTCATCCGGAGCTGATCGAAGGATTGAACCGGGTGAAGAATTCCTTTAATTCCTATCCCATCGATCGCCTGGCCCAAGCAGGAGCTGTGGCTGCGATCGAAGATGAGGCCTATTTTCGCGAGACGACGGAGAAGGTGATCCGCACGAGAACTTGGGTGGTCGAGGAATTGCAGCGGATGGGCTTTGAGGTCTTGCCTTCGAAGACCAACTTTGTATTCGTCCGCTTCGCCGGCTGCTCGGCTGCAGAACTGCAGCGCAGGTTAAAGGAAGAAGGCATCTTGGTGAGGCATTTTGCCCAGCCGAGGATCGATGAGTATCTGCGGATCACGATCGGTACCGATGATGAGATGAAGATCCTGCTGGATCGTTTGCAGCGGATCATCCAGGCCGTCGGTGAGGTTCATTGAACACAAGTACCTGATGAGGTAAGATATAACCATAATTTTACTTATAAAGGAAGGACGGACATGAAGAACATACACGAGGAGAACAACTTCATCAAAGCAATCGTTGAAGAAGATCTAAAATCCGGCCGGGTCAAAGAAGTGGTGACCAGATTCCCGCCCGAACCGAACGGTTATCTTCATATCGGACATGCCCGGGCGATCACCATTAACTTCGATACGGCTGCTGCTTACGGCGGCCGGACGCATCTGCGCTTCGATGATACGAACCCGACGAAGGAAGATGTCGAGTACGTCGAAGCGATCAAAGAAGATATCGAATGGCTCGGCTTTAAATGGGATGAATTATACTATGCTTCCGATTACTTTGAAGAGATGTATCAAAGAGCGGTCCTTCTCATCAAAAAAGGACTCGCCTACGTGGATCATCAATCGCAAGAGGAGATTCGCGCCACGAGAGGGACGCTTACGGAACCAGGAATTGAAAGTCCATATCGCAATCGCAGCGTCGAGGAAAACCTGGAACTCTTCGAACGGATGCGGAACGGCGAATTTAAGGAAGGCGAGTGTGTGCTGCGTGCTAAAGTGGACATGAATTCCCCGAACATCAATATGCGGGACCCGGTGATCTATCGCATCCTGCACGCCCATCATCACAATACAGGGGACAAGTGGTGCATCTATCCGATGTATACCTTCGCGCATCCGCTGGAGGATGCCATCGAAGGCATCACCCATTCCCTCTGTTCCTTGGAGTTCGAAGATCAGCGGCCCTTCTATGACTGGGTGATCGAACATTGTGAGATGGAGTCCCAGCCGCGGCAGTACGAATTTGCCAAGCTTCAGATCGACCGCGCGATCATCGGCAAACGCTACATCAGACAGTTGATTGAAGAAGGGATCATCGATGGTTGGGACGACCCGCGCGTCTACACCTTGAGCGGACTGCGCAGAAGAGGGTTTACGCCGGAAGCGATCCTGGCCTTCGTCCGTGCAACGGGGATCTCTAAGAACTCCGGGGTTGTCGATCCGCGCATGTTGGAACACTTTGTACGGGAAGATCTGAAGTTGAAGGCACCGCGTACGATGGCTGTATTAAGACCGCTGAAAGTCGTGATCACCAACTATCCGAAAGGACAGGTGGAGTGGCTGGATGCCGAGAACAACCCGGAGAATCCGGAGATGGGTACGCGGAAGATTCCTTTCTCCAGAGAGATCTATATCGAACAGGATGACTTCATGGAGAATCCTCCGCCGAAGTATTTCCGCTTGTATCCGGGCAATGAAGTGCGCTTGAAGCATGCCTACTTCATCAAATGCCACGATGTCATCAAGGATGAGCAGGGCAACATCGTGGAAGTTCACTGCACCTATGATCCAGAGACGAAGAGCGGCAGCGGCTTCACAGGACGCAAGGTGAAGGGAACCCTGCATTGGGTGGAAGCAAATCATGCTGTACCGGCTGAATTCCGGCTCTATGAGCCGCTGATCCGAGAGGATGCGACGGGCGAAGAGGATCTGCTCGATCAGATCAATCCGAATTCGCTGGAGATCCTGCAGGGCTTCATCGAGGAGAATATCAAGGATGCGGAGCCGCACGATAAGTTCCAGATGTTCCGCCACGGCTACTTCAACGTCGATCCGAAATTCTCCACGCCGGAGAAACTCGTCTTCAACCTCATCGTGTCTCTGAAGAGTTCCTACGATCCGAAGAAGGCTTCGAAGTGAGACGATAAAGCGTGTTGATTCAGCACGATTGCGTCCAATCCGTATGTGTAACGACAGATTATATCGACTCAGCATGAAATGTGTGCATCTGAGGCGGGCCCGCTAGGGTCCGCTTTTTTATTAACTTGATGATGAATCTTATGGCATATGTGTTGTCTAATGTTATAGGGGGTGATCAAGCGGGTCATCATGATCGGGAGGATCATCAATATCTGGCTTATCTAGATTATTGGGATGAAAGCGTGATTATGGCATCGCTTCTACATGAAGAACATGGTACATTATATAGAGTCTAGCTTCTATAAGCTCATACAACGGGAAAGGAGACTCAACCATGTTAACTAAAGCGGACATTCAGATTCGTGACCCCTTCGTCCTGCCGATTAAAGAAAGCGGTTTATATTATCTGTACGGCTCTACAGATAAGGATATATGGAAGGGCAAAGCAACCGGGTTCGATGTCTATCGCAGCAAGGATCTAGAGAACTGGGAAGGGCCGTTTCCTGCGTTCAGACCGCCGGCTGATTTCTGGTCGGATACGAACTATTGGGCGCCGGAAGTCCATATCTATAAAGGCAGATACTATATGTTCGCTACGTTCAAGGCGGAAGGCGTCTGCCGAGGAACGCAGATCCTCGTCTCCGACGATCCATTAGGGCCTTTCGTTCCCCACAGCGACGGCCCGGTTACGCCCCGTGATTGGGAATGCTTGGACGGCACCCTTTATGTGGATAAGGAAGGTAAGCCATGGATGATATTCTGCCATGAATGGGTTCAGATCAAGGACGGCACCATCTGTGCGATTCAGCTTGCCGATGATCTGTCCAAGGCAGTTGGCGAACCCATTAGGCTGTTCACAGCTTCGGAAGCGCCTTGGGTCGACCAGCTTGAATCGCCGCGTCACGGTCCGGGATATGTCACAGATGGTCCGTTCATGTATCACAGCTCTGACGGCAAGTTATACATGCTGTGGTCCAGCTTCCGCGGCGGCCGCTATGCACAGGGCTTGGCTGTATCGGAATCCGGGGATGTCCTGGGACGGTGGAAGCAACTGCCTGAGCCGCTGTATGAAAGCGACGGCGGACACGGCATGATCTTCCAGACCTTCGACGGCCGCATCATGCTGTCCTTACATTCGCCGAACGACACACCGAATGAAAGGGCTGTCTTTATCGAGTTAGAAGAAGTGGACGGCGTGCTTCGTAAGAAATAGTCATTTACAATGCACAAATGAGACCGTTTTCCGGTCGAACGGATGTTGTAAGATCGGCTCTCGTCCCCCTATATCTAAGGGGGCTTTTTATTTTGGGCAGGAGCCGCTTGACACGACAATCGGAGTTGGATTAAACTAAAAAAACAAATGAAAGTAATCACTTGCATTCGATCCTGTGCTGCTGTAATATACACGTGTATATTTGCTGATTGATACTAATTGATATAGGCTCACCAATACTAGGGTTGTCTGGCTAGGAAGGAGATGCTGCAGATGAAGAGCGACTTATCAACCAGTGACAAACTGCTGTCAGCCGCAATCGACCTGATGGCTGAGAAGGGGTACCATGCGACGACGACGAAGGAGATCGCAGCGGCGGCGGGAGTGAATGAGGTGACGCTGTTTCGGCATTTTGGCAGCAAACAGAAACTGCTCGAAGCCGCTTTCGACAGATACCATTACGGCGATGAGATGATGAAATTGTTTAAAGAGAAACTGGAAGGGGAACTGCATCCCGATCTGCTCCTCATCAGCCGCACATATCACACGATCATGACGCGAAACCGCAAGATGATCATGATCGGCATCAGAGAGGCCGGCAGCATCCCGGGCGTGGATGAACGGGCAAGCCGTCATCCGCAGAAGCTGAAGCAATTGCTTACGGAGTATTTCACCGCCATGCAGCAGATAGGCAAGATCCGCAAGGATGTAAACCCTGAGCTGCAGGCGCTGTCCTTCATGTGGATGAATTACGGTGCTATTGTCACCGGTATGAGCACCGGTGGAGTCCAGCCAAGCATATCCATGGATGAATTTATAGAGGAAAGCGTGTTGACCTTCGTAAGAGCATTGACGCCGGCTCCCGCATAATCCCTGCAGCGATCCGGGTGCTCCCGGATCGGGCTGTATTCCTCGTATGGAAATATTTCCACCAAGGGCAAACCATACTATATATGCAAGTATGCACTTGCTTACAATAAGCTTAAAAGAAGCATGAGCATAAACAAAGTAAGGATAAAGAGATGATTAGGAGGGATTTCCGTGTATACCGAAGCAAAGCAAAGGAAAGGCACCATCTTAATGCGGTTCATGTTGTTAACCGTCACTATCTCCTCAATGAGCTCTTTGATGTTCCATGTGGTATTGCCGCAGATCAGCGAGGAATTCAACCTGAGTCTGACTCAGGTAAGCTGGCTGGCCTCCGCATACACCTTGATCTATGCGTTTGGGACCGTCACCTATGGGAAGCTTGCGGACCGTTTCCAATTGAAGACGCTGCTCACCTTTGGGCTCAGCTTGTTCGCAGCGGGATCGCTCATCGGGCTCGTCTCGCAGACCTTCGCCGTCGTGCTCCTCGGAAGATGCCTGCAGTCTGCCGGAGCAGCGGCTGTTCCGGCCATCTCGCTGATCATCCCGGTTCGCTATTTCAAACCGGAGAATCGCGGTTCCGCGATGAGCATGACGGCTGTCGGGGTTGCTCTCGGCAGCGCTTTGGCCCCGCTGGTATCCGCTTTTGTCATGAGCATCGCAAGCTGGCGCTGGCTGTTCCTCCCCTCTCTGCTGATCCTGTTGCTGCTTCCTCTGTACCGCAGGTATCTGGAGTTTGAGCCGAAGCAAGAACAACAGGCCCTTGACTGGATCGGCGGAGGTCTCCTGGCTGTCTCGGTCGCTTTGCTCCTCATCGGCGTCACCTATCAGACCTGGTGGCTGCTGCTCGTAAGTCTTGCGGCATTCTTGCTATTCCTCGCCAGGATCCGTACAGCGAAAGCACCGTTCATTGATCCGAAGCTGTTCGAAAACCGTTCCTATGTGGTCGGTCTGCTGCTGACATTGCTTATCGCCGGCATAGGGATCTCGCTGTATTTTGTGCCGCCGATCCTATTGGCGCGGGTGTATGAGATGGACTCCAGTTTGATCGGCTTTGCCATGGTTCCGGCAGCGATCGCTTCCTCCATACTGGGCAGACAAGGCGGCAAACTGGCGGATCGCAAAGGCAATGCCTTCGTGCTTACCCTCGCTTCCTGTTCGCTGATGACCTGTTTCATCCTGATGTCCACCTTCACTGAGATCTCACCGGCACTGATCGCCCTGTTCTTGATCTTCGGCAATGTCGGTCAATCCTTCATGCAGATTGCGATGTCCAATTCCGTATCGCGAACGCTGCCGGCGGATCGGACCGGCGCAGGGATGGGACTCTTCTCGATGACCAGTTTTGTCGCTCAGGGAATCGGCACCGCAGTATACGGTTTGGCCGTGGAGCTGGACGGAGCGGTAAGCTGGAATCCGCTGCATATCGGTTCGACCAGCGCTGTGCTCAGCAATCTCTATCTCGTCCTTGTTGTCCTGCACATAGCAATCCTGGTCACCTACCGTTTGCAATTCAGTTCCAGCAAACCAAACATTGCTCTGAAGCCATCTGCAGAATAAAAATTAGAGAGGAACATGTCCCATGACTTTATCCGTTAAGCAGAAACTAATGGATACCGTGTTGTCTTGGCCGGGCGTCACTTCAGCACCCCACCGCTTCGGCGGCACTGCCTTTCTGGCGGGCGGCCGGGAGATCGGCCATCTGCATGGGGAACATCACCTGGATCTTCCGTTCCCCAAGCCGGTCCGCGATGAGCTGGTGGCCTCCGGATGTGCAAGGCCGCATCATATCCTGCCGAAATCGGGCTGGGTAACCGTTTATGTGCATACCGAGCAGGAATTGGCCAATGCGATCGCCCTGCTGCGTATGAAGTATGAGCAACTCACCTTGAAAGCTTCGAAAACATCGAAAACGAAGCCGTGACTTTATTGCGAACAAAGAGGGCAGCTGCGCTTTCAAGCGTCAGCCGCCCTCTTGGCGTTGCTCTTGCCGATTTAAATGATGATGGCTCTGTGATTACTCAAACGTTGGAGGGATGATCCCGCCTTCACGCACCCGTTCAAACTTGCCGTCCACATAAGCGAGTTCTTCATTGCCGCTTACACGGAACGGGATCTTCCGGCCGTCATACTCCAGCTCTCCTTCGATCGTGCGCGCACTCATGCCGATGACCGCCTGCAGTGCACCGCTGCGGTCCGTGACTGCGCGAACCCCGTGCGGGAAGCGAAGAAGCAGTTCTTCATCCCGGTAGACCGCACCCTCCTGCACTGTGTTTACGATCTCAAACTTCACGCCGTCGATCTTGCGGCTGTAAGCTGTCGCCGCACCCACGCCTTGCCCGTGGTCGAGGCCGTACGGCGTCAGGCCCGTAAGCCACAGGGTGCCTTCCGGACGAGGGAGGATGCCGCTGAGCCGTTCAATGTAATCCAATGTTGTCAGGATGGAAGGCGAATACACTTCCGTGAACCCTGCTTCACCTGTCCATGGGCTGATGCACTGGCAGAATCTTGGCATGCGCGAGATCGCAGAGAGGATGGGCTGCATGATCCAAGTCAGCTCGACATAACGCTTGTGATGCTCAAAGGCATGCGGCGTTCGAATGAGCGTCAGGAAGTTCACCGCGCCGGCCCATGTATTGTACGTTGAGAAGGGATCGAAGCGCGGATCATCCATGGCGATGGATGTCAGCGGATACTTGGAGAAGAATTTTCGCGTGTTCAGCAGATATCTCCGCAGGGCTTCGGCGAAGAATTCATCGTCTCCGACTTCACAAGCCAATACGCGGAGCAGCACATCGGATTGCACGCGAACGAAATGATCATTGCGATCGCGGTCATAGAAGAACCCATCCTGTTCGTCGTAGCAATACTTCATCAGGCTGTCCAGAGTAGATGCGGCTTTGTTCCTCCACTCCGAGCCGTCACCGCCCAATTCCTCGGCGATCTGTGCGATGTACAGGCGCTGTGCATAGACATTCGCCGTCAGATCCGGTGCCAAGAAGGGCAGAATCGGGGAATCCGGATCGTACTGAGACGGATCATCGAGATGCGGAGTGTCCGGTACATGCCAGAAGCGGGAGGACAGGTCATGGCCGGTATCAAAGGTGCAAAACGCTTCCACACAGCCGGTGCCGCGGGTATTGCGGTTCTTCATCAACCAATCATCATACCGCTGCATCGCGTGAAGCATCTTCTCGAGGAAGGAGCGGTCCTTGCGGCCGTTCACGAGATAGTGGTTCCATATGCTGCGCGCCAGCGGAGTGACCAGCTGGATCTGCTTGTATGCCGGGCCGTCTGGTGTCCATTTGTAGGGCATCAAGCCGTCTTCCCGCTGCAGATCCGCATACAGCTCGAAGGATGCCTGTGCGACGTCAGGCATGAAACGGGACAACACCTCGGAATTGATCGTGCCCGTGCTCTCAAGCCAACAACCGCGATAGACGCCGCCTTCCAGTAGCACGTTCTTCCCGTTGTGATCCGCAGGCATGATACAGGCAAAAAGCTCTTTCACCGCTTGATCGAATCTCGCTTCCAGCGGCTCGTAGGTAGAGACGAAGGACACCCCTGACGCCATGAATTGCTCGATCAGCGCTTCATCAGCATCAACGGGGCGAATTCGCTCAGACAGATTCTTCTTCCTCAACACATCCAGTAGATCTGTCGTCATGGTGTCGCATCCTTTCTAAGATGATCGTGCATTATTTGGATTTGGTGTTATATGTGATCAGTATCCATTATCTCTGAAGTAATAGAGGAATCAAGTCAATATGGACTGCAAAACTCAAAAAGCCAACATTTCTTATGAAACAGCTAACTTTTGTTCATTAACCTGTCTCCCTATCACCTTTAAAATAAAATTAACAGCGAAAAGGGAGGTAGTGTTGCAGTGAGAAGAAGATTTCTAAGTGTGCTGGTCATCTTGATGATGGCATTCTTAGCAGCTTGCGGCGGGGGTAACAGCAACACCAATAACACGCCGCCATCTTCAGCGGGAAACAATCCTTCCGCAAACACAGATGGTGCCAATAACAGCGGAGTTGAGCAAATTGAACTGCGCATGGCTTGGTGGGGCGGACAAGAAAGACATGACCGTACGCTGAAGGTCATCGAGTTGTATGAGAAAGAAAATCCGCATATCAAGATCATCCCGGAGTATTCCGGTTTTGACGGCTATTTCGACAAGCTCACCACCCAATTTGCAGCGGGGAATGCACCCGATATCATTCAATACGGCGGGAATCTCAACGACTTCGTGGCGAGAGGCGTTGTCCTGCCTCTGGATGACTATGTGGGCGAGATCATCGATCTCAGCAAACACAGCCAGAGCATGATCGATGCGGCAACGATCGACGGCAAGTTCTATGGGGTAACCCTAGGGACCAATGCCTTCGGCCTCATCCTGAATAAGACGTTGTTCGAGGAAGCGGGTATACCGCTGCCGAGCAAGGATTGGACGTGGGATGACTTCAGAGAGATCACCAAGCAACTGTCCGATCAGCTCAACGGTATCTATGGAACGGCAGTATGGACAGAGGATGGTTTCGGAATCTTCCTTGATCAGAGGAATAAAGTGGTCCACATCAACGGCGAGATCGCATTTGATGAAGAGGATGTGCGCGACTACTTCCAGCTGTGGAAGGAACTGCAGGACATCGGAGCAGCGGCAAATGCTGAGCTTCAGGCATCTGCAGCACAGACACCGGAGCAATCCTTGATCGTCCAGCGCAAAGTGGCGATGGAACTGATCGCTTCCAACCAATTCGGCGCTTACCAGAACGCAACGGAAGATGAACTGATGCTGTTCATCGCACCGATTAACCCCGAGACGGGCAGAAACGGTATCTCGCTGCGTCCGAGCCAGTTCTTGGCTGGTTATGCAGGCACTGAACATCCGGAAGAAGTGGCGAAATTCTTGAATTTCTTCGTCAACAATATTGATGCGGGTCTGATCCTCGGCAATGACCGCGGGGCTCCAGTGAACACGGATGTGTTGAAAGCACTTATTGAGGATGCCAATGAAATCGATCAAGAGGTATTCAGCTTCATCGATTGGGTCGCTGAAACATCCGATGCCCCGTATGTTCCAAACTTGCCGGGATATAACGAAACCACAGCTCTGTTCAGGAGAACGATGGAGGCCATTGCCTTCGAACGGATGGCGCCGGAACAAGGAGCAGCTGATTATTACAAGCAATTGCTGGAGATTACGGCCAAGTATACGGAGGAGTAAGGAAAAAGCAAAGCACTTGAAGGTCGGGAGAGATCTGGGAATGGATCTCTCCCAAATCTTAGGAGAGAGGGAAAGAGATCATGCTTAAACGATATCGCGGGGCTTGGATTGGCTATCTGTTCCTGACTCCATGGCTGATCGGATTCTTCGGTCTGATCTTGGGGCCGATGATTTATTCTTTGTATCTGTCCTTTACGGATTACAGCTTGTTAGAGGCGCCAAAATGGATTGGTCTGAAGAATTTCGAAACGATGTTCCAAGACCGCAACTATATCGATTCAGTAAAAGTCACCCTAACCTTCGTACTGTGGGCGGTGCCCTTGGAACTCATCGCTGCGCTTGCTGTGGCCCTGCTGCTGAACAAGGGCATCAGAGGAATCGGTATCTACCGGACGATGTATTATATCCCGTCCCTGCTTGGCGGAAGCGTGGCGATCGCACTGCTTTGGAAGAATATCTTCGGTGTGGATGGTCTGATCAATCAGGTGCTTGCCTACTTTGGCATTGCGGGTAAGGGATGGGTATCCCATCCTGACTATGCGCTGTATACCCTGATTATCTTGTCGACCTGGCAGTTCGGTTCGGCGATGGTCATCTTCCTTGCGGGACTGAAACAGATCCCCAGTGAATTGTATGAAGCGGCAGAAGTAGACGGCGCCAATCGTTTCCAGAAGTTTTGGAGGATTACGATGCCGCTGTTGTCCCCGGTGCTGTTCTTCAACCTGATCATGAAGATCATCAACTCCATGCAGGTGTTTACTTCCTCGTATATCGTGAGTGAAGGAACGGGCGGTCCGATTAACTCTACGCTGTTCTATACCTTGTATCTGTATCTGAAAGGATTCTCGCACTTCGAGATGGGGTATGCATCGGCCATGGCATGGCTTCTCCTAATATTCTTAGCGATTCTGACGGGGATTCTGTTCCTGACCTCGAAGTATTGGGTCTACTATGAAGATGGAGGGAGGTCCTAATGTTGGCGCATCGCAAGACGAGCCGTATGTTCATCCACCTTATCGTTCTAGGAATCGGCATCCTGATGATCTACCCCGTGATTTGGATGCTGGTCAGCTCCTTCAAGCCGGACGAATTGATCTTCTCCGATCCGGGAATCTGGCCGAAGCGAGTGACTTTGGAACATTACAAAAATGGCTGGTATGTCGTACGCGATACAACCTTCGGACTCTTCTTCCGAAACTCCTTTATCATCGCGGGGATCGCCGTGATCGCCAATGTGATCACCTGTTCGATGGCGGCATATGCCTTTGCAAGATTAAGGTTCCCCTTGCGCAGAGTGTTCTTCGCGTGCATGCTGATGACCGTTATGCTGCCGACACACGTCACGTTAGTACCGCGGTACTCCATCTTCCATTCACTAGACTGGATCGATACCTATCTGCCGCTGCTCGTGCCGAAACTCCTGGCGACGGATGCCTTTTTTATCTTCCTGTTAGTGCAATTTATCCGCGGCATCCCCAGAGACCTTGATGAAAGTGCGACGATCGACGGCAGCGGTCCGATCCGAATCTATCTGAAGATCATCCTGCCGCTTGCAGTGCCGGCGCTGATCACCACCGCAATCTTCACGTTCATCTGGACTTGGGATGATTTCTTCAGTCAGATGCTCTATCTGAGCAATGTGAAGAAATTCACCGTACCGCTTGGTTTGCGTCTCTTCATCGATTCCCAAGGGCAATCTTCTTGGGGTGCGGTATTTGCTATGTCGGTTCTTTCCTTGGTTCCGATCACGTTGGTATTCTTCTTCTTCCAGAGATATATAGTAGAAGGCATTGCGACCACGGGAATAAAAGGCTAGAATGCTTTAGCAAAGGCTGCTCTGAGATGACGGGACGCGAAGGGTGAATCGTATGACGAGGAATTTGACAACGATATTCGTGATCAGTTTCGTAACGGTGTTAGCCATCGTACTTGCCGTTCTCAGCCTGGTATCGTATCAGATCTTCTTCGATTATGCATCCGAAGAGATCAGCGGCACCAGGCTTGCTCTGTTGAATGAGAACACCGATAAGCTGTCCAAGGCAGCTAGGGAAATAAGCGACGCAGGCTACTATCTGGCCGCCAATCCATCGCTGATCGAGATCTTCTCTGAACCGCCGATTGATGCATATGAAGCCATATCTGAACAGCGGGCGATTCTTGAACAGCTCAGCATCATGGCAGGATTGAAACCAAATATCCACTCCTTGGAGATCTATACCGACCGATATCTGGACTATCCCATGATCAGCGACAGCCGTCTCCGAACGCTCAATGAGTTGAAAGCGCAACCATGGTACACGATCCTGGAGAGCATGGACAGCGGCTGGGTACCGAATACGATGAACGGCCGGCCCATGGTCAGCTTCGTCCACCGGCTTGTGGATCATCGCGGAGCGAGGGTCGGATACGTGAAGGTTAATGTCCTCGAAGAAACCTTGTTCGCCGATCTCAATGTCTTCACTCCAGTCGACTCCCCGCAGGGATTCGTGTTGATCGTAGATTCAGGGGACCGCGTCTTAGCCCGCAGCCCCGCCGATCTCGAACCTTCGGCGGTCAGCTTGTTGACGCAGCAAGCGGAAGGGAAGCCCTATGATCTATTAAAGCCAGAATACCGGGATATGAGCAGCCAATACCGATCGATTCGACATATGAACGAGTGGTATCTGCTCCTGGTATCGGAATTAAACGATAAACGCTGGAAACTGATGCAGCTGATCCCCATCGAACCGCTGTATGCAGGCACAAGAAAGCTGGGCCTCATCGTCGCCCTGCTTGGTCTGGGCGTGCTGCTCCTGTCTGTACCGATGGTATACCTGCTGTGCCGAAGACTGATCCTGCGGCCGATTCGCAAGATCATCCAGGGGATGAAGCAGGTGGAACGCGGGATCTTCCACACCCGTGTGGAGCCGCTGTTCGTCGAGGAGTTCGATTATATGGCACACCATTTCAATCACATGACGAATGAACTGCAGCGCTTGATCTCCGAGATCGAACGCGAGCATAAGGCGCGTAGAGATGCAGAGATGAGGATGCTGCAGAACCAGATCATGCCGCATTTCCTATATAACACACTGGACATCATTCACTGGAAGGCGATGGACTACCAAGCGGAAGAGATCAGCCGGATGGTGAATTCACTGAGCAAGATGTTCCGCATCGGCTTAAGCGGCGGAAGGCATTATATCCGGCTGCGTGATGAACTGGAACATGTCAGAAGCTATGTTGAGATCCAGCGCATGCGCGCGCCGCAGCAGCGGTTTGAATTCGAGGTAACGGCACCGGCAGAGTGCAAGAATTTGTATGTACCGAAGATCATCCTGCAGCCCTTCGTTGAGAACAGCATGAAGCACGGTTACCCCGACCCCGTGGAAGATACGGTGTATATTCAAATCGAGGTCAGGAAGGTGCATCCAAGCCGCGAATTGCATATTGAGATCCGAGATCGCGGAATCGGTTTCCCCGCCGGGTGGAGCTTGGAAACTTCCACCGGGATCGGCATGAAGAATGTTCAAGAACGAATACGAATGTACTGCGGCATGGACTTTGGGATCGAGGTCGACCATCCGCCGGAGGGCGGAGCGCGGATCATCCTTCGGCTGCCCATCCTGCGTACGGAACAGGAAGCGGAGCAGTGCTTGGCGTTCAACAGCGATTCCTTCGATAACAAGCTTCGGCAACTGGCATAGTTAGCGATAGTCAGCAGTACCGATCAGAACAGGCAAGCATCAATGGAATAAGGGAGGTCCAGCCAGATGAGAACGGTGATGATCGTCGATGATGAACGGCATGTTATTCAAGGACTTCTCGAGCATATCCCTTGGTCGGAACTCGGTATGGAAGTAACGGCTGCCGCTCAGGACGGCGAGGAAGCGCTGGAGAAAGTGCGCCGGGTACGGCCGGATCTGGTCATCACGGATATCTACATGCCGAAGATGGATGGTCTCACCTTGATCAAACACCTGAGGGAAGAATTTCCCGATATCCAGATCGTAATCAACAGCGGTTATGACGAATTCGACAATGCCCGCATCGCTATGAGCTATGGTGTTCAATATTTTCTGCTCAAGCCGTCGATGGTCTCGGAGATCTGCTCGGTACTCCGGGAGTTAGTTCAGGAGATGGAAGTACAGGAGAAAAACAAGAAACTTCTGGAGACCTTCGAAGAAAATCAGCAGAGCTACCTGTTGTACATGAAGGATTCGTTCATACGGGAGCTGCTGACGACTCGGTATCGGCAGGATGATATCCCTAGCGAGAAATTGGCGATGCTGAATTGGTCGAAGGATATGTGCGTTGCTGCCGCGAGCTTAACCTTGATTCGGCCGCCGTATCTGACCAAATCGCGGGAGCGGGAGTGGCAGCTGATGAAGTTCAGCTCCGGCAATATCATCCAAGAGATCCTCTTGGAAGAACGGGAGCGCAATCAAGTGGAGATCCATGCGGTGGATTATTCCGATCTGAGTTATGTGATTGTCTTCCTATCCAATGCGGAGACGGATCTCTTGGAGATCGGTAAGCAGATCGCCGGGCGCATCATCGATCATATCTTGATGTATCTGAAATTATCAGTGACCGCCGGAATCGGCGAAGTGAAACGCGGCGTCCATGAGCTGATCAGTTCCTATCTGGAGAGTCAGAAGGCGCTGGAAGCGGCGGATTACCACGCAGTGAACCGCGTATATACCTACCAAGAGGTGCACGGACAAGAACCGGAGATCGGCCTTCCATCCCCCTATGGACTTCTAAGAGATATCTATCGTGCGGTCGATGAAAGAGAGCCTCACCGCATACCGGAAATCTGGCGGAGTTTCGAAGGGAAAGTGTTGTCGGATCATCATCTGCCGCTGTTTATCACGCAGAATGTCTGCATCAGCCTCATCGGGATCTTGACGACGGAACTCCGTGAGGAGCAGGAGATGAAGGCGCATATGGAACGGATCTCCGGGTGGTATCAGGAGATTCGGGCACAAGGTTCTACAAGGGATCTGTGTGCTTGGATGAGCCGCTGGCTGGACGAGTGGCAGAAGCAGGAGTGTGAACGATGGGCGGGCAAGAAGAGCAATCGGCTGGTTGAGCAGGTGAAGGAGTATGTGCGCCATCATTATGACCAAGAGATCACCTTGACGGAAATTGCTGATTCCCTCTATGTGAACAGGAGCTATCTGTCACAGCTGTTTAAACGTGTAACAGGTGAAACCTTCGTCACCTATCTGAACCGATTCCGCATCGAGAAGGCGAAGGAGCGGATGCGGGAGAACCATTATCTCATCAGCGAGATCAGCGAAATGGTCGGCTATCAGAACCCTACTTACTTCAGCCAGGTCTTCAAGTCGATCACAGGCAAGAGCCCTTCGGAGTACTACAAGTAGGCGGCAAACAGATACATCGTATGGTATGCAGATAGACGATGCCGGATCGATTGGTGCAGATGGAGCACGAACTTCTGAGGATGAGATGCCGCGCGTTGAACGCTTATTTTATTTTTCCCGGATCTTCACGATACCAAGCCGCATCCATGTGAAATTCAGCAGGTTGTTGAAGAAATGCAGGACGATCGGTGCCCATAGTTGACCGTACAGAACGAATAACAGATTGATCAGGAGGCCGATGACGAAAACATAGATGATGGCGTTCCAGCTGCCGCGGTACTGGGGAACATGGGCAAGGCCGAAGAGGGCCGTCATGATCAAGCAGGCGGTGAGGTCTCCTGCCCACCCCGCGAACAAACCGAGCAGAGCGGCGCGGAAGAGGATCTCTTCGCAGACTGCCGAGGCCAGAGACAAGCCGGGGATATGCAGGAGCGGGCTTCGCTGGATCAGATCTTTCATCACGAGCACTTCTTTTGTAGCGGGCAGATTAAAGCCGAGCCGTTTCCTCGTCGCGAGAATATACACTTGTCCGGCTGCAACGACCGCAAGCGCTGCCGCTATGCTGCCGATGCTGTCTAGGACGAAGAGATCCTTCAGATAGTCGAAGAAGGAACTGCCCTTCCAGATCCAGATGATGAGGAATCCGATCAAGGCATAGAACAGCATAGAGAGATACAGGGCATATGACGGGACGTATGGGAGATCTTCTTGGCGATGTTTCTGCATGGTCAGCACACTCCAGTTAAGTCAGGACTTTGCAACATAGGATACGTTTATTCTAGTATATCTGGCAAGCCTCCATGTTGCTAGAATAATCAGCCAACCATAACAAAACCCTCCTGACAGATTTCGACAGGAGGGTGCTTTGGTTTCATTGTTTGTTCATGCTAACAATCCGATTCAAGACCGACAGTTCGCGGTTTAGAAGACTGTGCGCCTTTCAGGCGCACAGTCCCGCATCCCCAACCCCCGCAAACCTGGCGGGACAGTAGCTTTTATGTATTGGCGCGCCCCGGTGGGACTCGAACCCACGACGCACAGTTTAGGAAACTGTCGCTCTATCCGGCTGAGCTACGGGCGCATGCCTTTAGAGTAATATGACAAGTAGTATTATAACAGAAAATCACTATCGGACAAAAGTATCTGAATGCCTACTT
Organism: Insulibacter thermoxylanivorax; assembly: GCF_015472005.1. Taxonomy (NCBI): domain Bacteria; kingdom Bacillati; phylum Bacillota; class Bacilli; order Caryophanales; family Paenibacillaceae; genus Insulibacter; species Insulibacter thermoxylanivorax. Next base: position 25,486 of record NZ_BMAQ01000022.1, read on the forward strand.
TCTCGGCAATTTGTGACACCGCTTTGAATTTCCAAATAAAACCTAGGAAATTTGCGCAACCTCGCTGTAATTTTTAGAGTATAATGGTTAATAACCGAGTACTAGAATATCATTAAAGGTGGGTAATACATAATGGCAAGCCTATATCTTCGAGGGCTGGCAGGGTTCATCCTATGCTTATTTGTGATGGCGCTGACAATGCCGCTCGAGCTTCAGGCTCAGGAAAGGGACGTACAAGAAGAGGACACTTATAAGGTATATCTGGACGGTGAGCCCGTCGTCTTCAACAATTCTCCTGTTGTCGATCACGGGATTATGCTGGTCGAATTCCGTACCTTGTTTGAAGCACTTGGCTATCAGGTCGGTTGGGATGCGGTTAGGAATACAGCTTACGGCTTCAAGAATCATCTACATATTGAATTTCCGATCGATCAAGCAGCAGCCTATGTGAACGGCGAACTGATCGAGTTGCCAATACATACTAGAGTAATCAATGGAAGAACGATGATTCCGCTGCGATTCTTGGCTGAACAGAGCGGATATGATGTTCGGTGGGAAGAGGATACGCAAGCCGTTCAGATCAGCAGCCAGCTTCCTGAAGAGGATGATAAGCAGATCTCCTTGGCGTCGAACATCACGATCAATGGGTTCATCGAGGTCAGCGGCTACGTCGACGAAAGCGTGCAGCTGCTGCGTTTGGATATTGCCCATACCGATACACCGGAAGAGATTGACTATACGTTCTTGGAACCGATGGACGCCTATATCGATGCCCTCATTCAACTGACGAATGGACATGGGATCTATACGATGAAGATATATACCTCGGACAACGATGACCGCTATGGTCATTTCAAGTTGCTGGATACCTTTAAGATCGTGTATCCGGAGGATCCCGATCTGATCGTGGAGCCGGATGCAATGGAGCCGAACCGTTATATCATCAAGGCGAGACTGTCGTCGGAAGCCAAGGATGCCATTCTTCAGATCAAGAAGCTTGACCGTGAAGCATTTATGAATATCTCGCTAAGCGATATCGAAGCCCAGGATCTGATCGAGGAGGCGGTGGATCTGTATTTTGGCTCAGGCGTGTACCAAGTGAATCTGCTTGAGATGGATGACGGCAATCAACAGGTGAAGACGGCGATCTGGACGCATAAAGGCCATTACGGATTATCCATCGACAAGTCGGCGACGGAGGACAGTAAAGTTCGCCTGCATGGATTTGTGCCGCCTAAGATGAAGTGGATGTGGATCCAATATGCGAACACGACCCGCTCTGAGATGCGCAGTGTCTATGTTCCGATCGTAAACGGCCGTGTGGAACATAGTTTGTATCTCAATATGGGTGATGGGGTGTACCAGGTTAAGATCGGATTAACGGATCAGGAACATCCTTATAACAGCCAATATTCCAGTGAGACCTATGAGATCGAGAATCTCGATCAGCGCAATCGCTATCTGCAGTCCAGCGAGATGGTCGAGAGCGATTTCTTGCCGATCCTTCGCTTGGCCCAGGAGATCACCGAAGGCCTGGAGACGGATGAAGATCGAACACGGGCGATCCATGATTGGGTGGCGAGCCATATCCTGCTCCATGTCGATTCCTATCTGTCCGATGAGCGTTTGGACAACAGCGCTGCAGAGGTATTGGAATCGAGGATCGCAAACGGCCAAGGCTATGCCCGCTTGAATGCGGCTCTGCATCGTGCAGCAGGCATTCCCGCCAAGATCGTCAAAGGCGAGGTATTGATCGGTGAAGAGTGGTATGATCATTACTGGAACGAGATCTACACCGGCGGCCGCTGGATTATCCAGGATGCTGCATGGGATGCCGGCGATCTCGACGGCGAGCAGGGCACCTTCCGAGCCAGACTAAGCCATGAATATTTTGATCCAGACATCGACTGGTTTAATCTCGATCATAAGAAGATAAGGGATAACAGAGAGTAAGCGCGTGCCGCTTACTCTTTCTTTGTATATATGGGGATCTTGGATGCAGCGGGCGAGAAGGGCGTTCTGAGGGTTGCGGCTATTTTTTGCGTAAGTTTCGGAAAAAAGAGGTCAGAAGCTCGGCGCATTGCTCCTGCTCGATCCCCGAGATGATCTCTGTCCGGTGGTTGAACCGATCATCGTTCAGGAGATTCATGAGCGTACCGGCGCAGCCGGCCTTCGGATCGGAAGTACCGTATACGAGCAGCGGGATACGGGCTTGCAGGATCGCGCCGGCGCACATCGGGCACGGTTCGAGCGTCACGTACAGCGTGCAGCCCAGCAAACGCCATGCACCTAATGTTTCGCTCGCTTGCCGGATGGCGATCATCTCGGCATGGGCGGTGGGATCAAGGGAGGTCTCCCGGGTGTTGTGACCGCGGCCGACGATGACCCCGTCGCGCACGATGACAGCGCCGATGGGGACTTCATGGATCGCTTCGGCTTTCTTGGCTTCGCGGATTGCTTCCTGCATCCAGTAGTGATGATCTAGATGGTCGTTCATAAGGCAACCTCCGTTGGGATGTACATTAAGCATAGATCAGATGATCACTATGCATAAGTCAAGAATATCATGAACAGCTGATATGCTTACTATTGTAGGGAAACCCGGCGTCGTGTTGCAAGCTGTCCTAAATCGCTCGATGGTGCAGAATGGATCGAGCAAAGTCAGCTGGAAAGGACTTTGGGCGGCATACAGATGACATGACCGTTGGGATGTTTTATAATTAGGATTGGCTAACTATGCAGTTACCGATGAATATTATCATTACGCATACCATGATAAACTAGATGCGATATAAGGAGCGCACAAGATATGGCTTTACAAGCAGGAATCGTCGGATTGCCGAACGTCGGCAAGTCTACATTGTTTAATGCGATTACGCAGGCCGGCGCGGAGTCGGCGAATTACCCGTTCTGCACGATTGAACCCAATGTCGGCGTGGTAGAAGTGCCAGATGATCGGCTGAATCGAATTGCAGAGATCGTTAAGCCGCAGCGAATCCTGCCGACGGCTTTTGAATTTGTGGATATCGCGGGTCTGGTGAAGGGTGCGAGCAAGGGAGAAGGGCTCGGGAATAAGTTTCTCTCCCATATCCGTGAAGTGGATGCGATCGTACACGTCGTTCGCTGCTTCGAAGATGAGAATATCACGCACGTCTCGGGCGGGGTGGACCCGATCAGCGATATCGAGACGATTAATCTGGAACTCATCTTGGCCGATCTGGAAACGGTGGAACGGCGCATCGAGCGCACCCGCAAGAATATGAAGGGCGGCAACAAGCAATTCGCCAAGGAACTCGAATGCCTCGAGCGGATTAAGGACGCCCTCTACAATGATCGAGCGGCTAGAACGGTTGAACTAAGCGATGAAGAGCGGCCGCTCATCCGCGATCTGCATCTGCTGACGATGAAGCCGGTGCTGTATGCAGCGAATGTCAGTGAGGAAGAAGCGGCCAACTATGGGGGCAATCCTTATGTGAAACAAGTTCAGGAGTACGCTGCGCAGGAAAATGCCGAAGTCATCGCCATCTGTGCGAAGGTGGAGGCAGAGATCGCCGAACTGGAAGGTGAGGACAAAGAGCTGTTCCTTCAAGAGCTCGGCCTCAAGGAATCTGGATTGAACCGCTTGATTCGCAGCGCTTATAAGCTTCTCGGTCTGCAGACGTACTTCACCGCGGGCGAACAAGAGGTAAGAGCTTGGACGATCAGGGCCAATACCAAGGCACCGCAGGCTGCCGGGATCATCCACTCGGACTTTGAACGCGGCTTTATCCGTGCGGAAGTGGTCTCGTACGAAGACTTGATCGCATGCGGATCGATGGCCGCCGTTCGCGAGAAGGGGCTGTTAAGACTCGAAGGCAAGGACTATGTGGTGCAGGATGGAGACATCATTCATTTCCGGTTTAATGTGTAACGTATGCAGGACAGGAACGGCTGGGCGGTCTCCCTGGGCGGAGCTGCTTGCCGTTTTTTGCGAATGATAGATGTGTATGACAGCCAGGTTAGCTGGTCATTCCGCCGGCCATTCATATCGGCGATTCATGTTGGCGATTCATGTCGCTCATTCATGCCGGTCATTCAAAGCCGGTAAATCCATACACTAAAATCCATACACTAAAATCCATACACCAAAATCCATACACCAAAGGGGTGAATACGATTGTTAGACAGATTGCAATCCCTTGCAGATCGATATGAGAAGCTCAGCGAACTGCTGTGCGATCCGGACGTGGTAAACGACAGCAAGAAGCTGCGGGAATATTCCAAAGAACAGTCCGATCTGCAAGAGGCCTATGATCTATATATGGAATACAAGAAGGCGCGGGAGCAGCTGGATTCGGCCAAGGAGATGCTGCAAGAGAAGCTCGACGATGAGATGCGCGAACTGGTGAAGATGGAGATCGGGGAACTCACCGAGAAGATTCGCAGCTTGGAAGAGCGGATCAAGATCGTCCTCCTGCCGAAGGATCCGAATGACGATAAGAACGTCATCGTGGAGATCCGCGGCGCAGCCGGCGGAGATGAGGCGGCTTTGTTTGCTGCTGATCTGTTCCGCATGTACTCGCGCTATGCCGAGATGCAGGGATGGAAGATCGAAGTCCTGGAAGCCCATGAGAATGATCTCGGCGGCTTCAAGGAGATCATCTTCATGGTCAAGGGCAAGGGAGCTTACAGCAAGCTCAAATACGAAAGCGGCGCACACCGCGTGCAGCGCGTACCGGTTACCGAGTCGGGAGGACGCATCCATACCTCGACATCGACGGTCGGCGTGATGCCGGAGATGGACGAGATCGAAGTCGAGATCAAGGAATCCGACATTCGCGTCGATACATTCTGCTCCAGCGGTCCCGGCGGGCAGTCGGTTAACACGACGAAGTCGGCCGTTCGTGTTACTCACTTGCCGACGGGGATCGTGGTGACTTGTCAGGACGGCAAGTCGCAGAACTCCAATAAGGAGATGGCTTTGCGCGTGCTGCGTGCGCGGATCTATGAGGCGAAGCGCCAGGAAGAAGAGGCGAAGTATGCCGATGAACGCAAGGCCAAAGTGGGCACCGGCGACCGCAGTGAGCGCATCCGTACGTACAACTTCCCGCAGAGCCGGGTGACGGATCACCGCATCGGCCTCACGCTGCAGAAGCTGGACCGCGTGCTGGACGGAGAGCTGGATGAGATCATCACAGCGCTCACGATTGCGGAGCAGTCCCAGATGCTCGAACAGGAGCAGCTTGCCCAATGAAGTCGTCAGAGAATCGGAATGGCACAGGGAATCAGACAACTAGGAAGCGCACGGTTCGGGAAGCCTATCGATGGGCTTCCTCTCTTTTGTTGCGGGGCGGGATTGAGGATGCGGACCGGCATGCTGAGTGGCTGGTCCAGGAGGTGCTGGGCTGGGACCGCACCCAGTTCCTGCTCCGCTGGGACGAACCCTTCCCGCTGGAGAAGGAAGCTGAGCTCGAGCAGATGGCTGAGCGGCGGCTCAAGGGGGAACCGCTGCAGTATATCATCGGTGAGCAGGAGTTCTACGGGCTTCCCTTCCGCGTGAACCCTGCGGTGCTCATCCCGCGGCCTGAGACGGAACTGCTCGTAGAAGAGGTCATCAAGCGGGGGAAGGCTTGGGGAGCAGGCGGCACGGCAGCGGCGCCGGCTGAAGCTCCGCTGCGGGTGATCGATGTGGGCACGGGAAGCGGCGCGATCGCTGTGACGCTGGCAGTGAAGTGTCCTGCGTGGCAGATCACTGCGACGGATATCAGCGCGGCAGCCCTGGAAACAGCACGCGGCAATGCGGCGAGGCACGGGGTGATGGATCGCATCACCTGGGTGCAGGGGGATCTCTTGAGTCCGTGGCTTGCAGCGGACGGATCCAGCGGATCGAGTGGATCGAATGGATCGAACGCATTAGATGGATCCAGTGCATCAGAGGAATTACAAGGTTCCAAAGAATCTGATGGATTAAGCGGATCAAATGGACCGAACAGATCTAACAGATCTAACGGATCTAACGGATCGATGGCTCCTTTCGACTATGATATTCTCGTCTCGAACCCGCCTTATATCCCCGATGACGAGATCGAGACGCTGCAAGTGGAAGTGCGCCAATATGAGCCGCGCTCGGCTCTAAGCGGCGGACCTGACGGATTGCACATCTATGCGCGGCTGGTCGAGCAGCTGCAGCAGTTGGAGCGCAAGCCAAGGTTGGTTGCACTGGAAGTGGGACAAGGACAGCATGAGGCTGTGGGTAAGATGCTGGCGAAGCTGAATGAGTGGGATGAGATCACCTATGTACCGGATCTAGCTGGCATTCAGCGTCACGTCATCGCGATGCGGCGTGATTAGACATTAGACAGCACCAAGACGAGATAGGCAGTACTGTGTGGCGGGATGCGGCGGATCCTCGGGAAGCGAAAGGTCGGTTCGTGCTGATAGAATTCGTGCTAACGGGATTCGTGCTAACGGAACAGGAGTACCTTATTTTGCTGAATTGGGCGGTTATTCCGAACTAACGGAACGTGGGTGCGTTATTTCGTTGAAACGGGTCTATCTCATATGGATTCGCAGCGAATAGCGAACTGTAGTTCCGTTAGAATTAACAAGCACCGCATATTTACGAAATAGCGAACTGTAGTTCCATTAGCGAGAGTCCTGAACACAAAAATGATAGGTTTATAGATTCCCCTTACCGGACATACTGGTAGACAGGTGAGGAGAAAGGGGAATCGGACGATGAGCAGATGCTGGTCATCCTATGTTCGCACTTATCGGAGAGTATTATTCAGTGCTCCCTTTAGTACGAAGCGGTATGTTGTATATACGATTTTGGCATTTTTCATCCTGATGATGTCGTGGGAAGCGGGTGCAGCAGATGCTGCGATTGCGGGACAGATGATTCCAGAGCAGTCGATCCGCCTACGCATCTTGGCTAACTCAGATTCTCCAGCGGACCAATGGCTGAAGCGCAAGATCCGCGATGCGGTGATCGATCAGATCAATGAATGGGTCACGGAACCTGATCATATCGAGTATGCACGTGAAGTAATCCAAGAGAACATACCTGAGATTGAACGGTTGGTAAAGGCAACATTAGAACGATACGGGTATGACTATCCGTATGAAGTCGAGCTGGGCCGGGTTGCGTTTCCGACGAAACTGTACGGCAATCAAGTGTATCCGGCGGGGGAATATGAGGCGCTTCGCATCTCCATCGGCAGCGGAGAGGGACAGAATTGGTGGTGTGTTCTTTTTCCGCCGCTGTGCTTCGTTGATATGGCATCCGGAGCGAGCGAGGCTGTTGCATACGCCGAGGAAGGCGACGTGGAAGCAGCTTCTGCGAAGCCGCTCAGCGAACAGAAGATCGAGAAGCGATTCTTCCTCTGGGATCTGCTGCAACATGTTTTCGAATGGATCGGTTCATGGTTCTAGCAGCGTGTTCTATTGGTGTGATTGCTAGTAATCTATTTCTGTAATCTATAATCTATAATTAGGTGATAAGCAGCAGGAATAAGGAAATAAGGCAAAGGCATTAAAGAAGAGGATGTTACGATGACTAAAGAGACGCAGATCTGGACGATCATAGAAAATACATCAGCGATCAACTCTGCAAGCAGTTCAGCCAGCGGCTCTGCAAGCAGCGATGGACAGGGGCATCCTGTTGTCAGCAGCGAGCATCCGGATATCCAGGCCGCGGCAGCACTGCTTCGTGAAGGGGAATTGGTCGCCTTTCCAACGGAGACGGTATATGGCTTGGGGGCGGATGCCACCAACACTTCTGCTGTAGAGGCGATCTATCATGCGAAGGGGAGACCTTCGGATAACCCGTTGATCGTGCATATCGCAGAGCGCTCGCAGCTGGATGAGCTCATCGCCGACAGCGTATCGCAAGAGGAGAGAGAACTTGCGGAGCGATTGATCGCGCGTTTCTGGCCGGGTCCGTTGACGCTGGTTCTGCCGGTGCGTCCGGGCGCGGTCTCACCGCGCGTAACGGCGGGGCTGGCGACGGTCGCCGTGCGCATGCCCGATCATCCGCTGGCGCTCGCGCTTATCCGCGCCAGCGGCCGCCCCATCGCCGCGCCGAGCGCGAACCGCTCCGGTCGACCGAGCCCCACCACAGCCCGCCATGTCGCCGAAGATCTCGCCGGCCGCATAGCCGGCATCATCGACGGCGGCCCGACGGCTGTGGGGCTCGAATCGACCGTGGTCGCGATTCTGCCGCGCGGCCTTGAACTGCTGCGCCCAGGCGGCGTTACGCAACAGCAGCTGCGCGAAGCAGCACCGGATGTGCCGCTTCACGCACCCGAGCTGCCCTCCGCCGCGGCGCAGCCGATCCTGCCGGACGAAGCGCCCCGCTCGCCCGGCATGAAATACGCGCACTACGCCCCGCAAGGGGAGATGCGCGTCATCCTCGGCGGCTCCTCGCCGGCTTCGCGCGCGGCCGTCATCGATCATGCCGCTTCGCTGTTAGCAGAGGCGAAGCGGCAGGGACGGCGCATCGGCGTGCTGACCTATGCCGAGCATGAAGGACGTTACCACGGCGTTGATCATATCGCCGTGTGCGGCAGTCTGCGCGATCTGAGTACCGTCGCGAAGCAGCTCTACGATGCCCTCCGCAGTTTCGATGAAGCGGGCATCGATTTTATCGTTGCTGAGGGCTGTCCGTCTGAGGGTGTAGGTGAAGCGATCATGAATCGCTTGATCAAGGCGGCAGCATACCGCATCGAACGGGTAGAGGCCAGATCGTAAAGATCAAAAATACAGGCTAATAGTAGTGACCAATAATACAGGTTAATAGTGAAGGTCAATAATTCATCGGTTGCATTTTTTGGGTTCGAGGACTCTCGCGCTAACGGAACTACAGTACGCTATTTCGCTAAAATGCGGTGCTTTAGAAATCTAACGGAACTACAGTACGCTATTCGCAGCGAATCTATGGGATACGGATCCAAAACGGCGAAATAACGCACCCAGGTTCCGTTAGCTCGGGAAAACTGCCCAAAACAGCGAAATAAGGGCCTCCTAGTTATTAGCCCCCTAATCCAT
>NZ_BMAQ01000023.1 GCF_015472005.1 Insulibacter thermoxylanivorax
GATCCCCTAAGTTTATGTGAGAATGTGTCCAAACTTAGGGGGCTAATCCGCTAACGGAACTACAGTACCTTATTTGCCAAAAAACAGCCCCCACAAAAATGCAACGGAACTACAGTTCGCTATTTGGCGATTCCAAGGGAAAGTGACCCCCAAAATCAGCAAATAACGCACCACAATTCCGTTAAGTTGCAGAAATCCGATGTTTGAGCATAAATAAGGAATCCTCGTTCCGTTACACTTCCGATCTCCTGTTACACCATCGATCTCCTATTACGCCAGACGATCTCCCTCACGCCGGACGCCCCTCCGTTACACGCTCGCCCCCCGCCGAAAGATCCTTCCTCCTTATGCTAACGGAACTACAGTACCTTATTTGCCAAAAAACAGCCCCCCCAAAAATACAACGAAACTACAGTTCGCTATACGGCGATTCCAAGGGGAAATAACCCACAAAATCAGCAAATAACGCACCACAGTTCCGTTAAGTTGCAGAAATCCGCAGTTTGAGCACTAATAAGGAATCCCCCTTCCGTTACACCAGACGATCCATCCCCCACCTTATGCTAACGGAACTACAGTACCTTATTGCACCAAAAACAGCCCCCACAAAAATGCAACGGAACTACAGTTCGCTATTTGGCGATTCCAAGGGAAAGTGACCCACAAAATCAGCAAATAACGCACCACAGTTCCGTTAAGATGCGGAAAACCACAGTTTGAGCACTAATAAGGAATCCTCGTTCCGTTACGCCATCGATCACCTGTTGTGCATGACGACGATCTCCTGTTACGACGACGCTCTCACTCACGCCAGACGATCTCACTCACGCCGGACGCCCCTCCGTTACACGCTCGCCCTCCGCCGCTGGATGATTCCCCGCTCCTCCCTCAAACGCACGACTTCAGCCGGCGATGCGCGGATCCTCCATCACACACGCCCCCCGCCCCATGATCCTCCTATCCGCCGAACTCTCAGATCACTCAAGCTCCTTCGTAAACAAACTGTATCCATGCTCATCCCCAAGATAAGTAAAACCGTTCTGCATATAGAAGGACTTCAACGTTTCGTTGTACCCCACGCAGTCTAATCGGAGACAATGCTTACCCGGGAATCTGATCCCGCTGCTGCACCAGTTTAGGATATTCCGCCCCAGACCTCTGCCGGCATATTTTCGCTTAACCGCCAGGCGGTGCACATAAATCGTACCATCTCCTTCATAAGCCCGGTCTTCACCCCAAAGACGAATATCCCACGGACTCGGCCGATCCAACAAGATCACCATTCCCGCGATCTCTTCACCATCTTTGAATATGAAGACACGCCTACTATGTATGACCTCTGCCGTCTTATGATCATCCCTGCCCTCCAGCAAAGCCGCCCATTGTTTGGAGCCGCGGCTTCGAAACCATTCGGCGATCTCAATCAACAGATCCATGATCTCATCTGCATCTTTGGGTTCTGCTACTGCAACTTCGATGTGTTCAGCGATTGTAGGTTTCAGTATCTGATAGTCCATCTTCATGTTCCTCCGCTAACATTAGTCATATTCCTATGTATCTAGGAGACCATTCAGGTCGTTTTGCAAACATGGAACATTATACACAACACCGAATTCGAGATCTATGCACGTTGAACGATTGATCTGCCTTCCTCCGACTGCTTATAAATATACATTTTCCTTTCCTTGCACATATGATTCTTCCGTCAACACTTCATCACCAAAAAAAGCGGGCCAAAAGCCGCTGCTTCCGTCCCGCTTCCCTTCCTTCATACATTCCTCCATCATCAAACATTCACCAGCCCTACCCCTCAGTTGATTCGGTCAGCAATAACTTCAACTGCTCATCCAGCCTTGCGCATGCCTCTTCATGAATCTCAAAGCCATCTTCTGTCCGCTCGATCATCCGATCGATGATGTATACACCCTGCAGTATTCTCTCAGCATTAAGGACGGACAACACAGGTTTCAAGGCATATTCGATCATCAGCAGATGATGGGATGAACCGCCCACGGCTATGGGGAGAACAGTTTTCCCTTTCAACCCTTTCTGCGGGATGAGATCAAGGTAAGCTTTGAGAATCCCTGAATATGCCGCTTGATAAACCGGTGTAAGCACGATGACCGCGGCCGCTTCAGCTACTTTGGCATTCGCTGCGATCACCTCATCATGCGCACCATCCACTGTGATCAGCGCCTGGGCCGGCAGTTTGTAGACTATTGAGAGCCTCCAGTGGACTAGTCGGCTTATTATGGTTTTTTAGGTTATTACGGGTATTTCGGTATGGATAATATAGTATGTTCTTTCCGCATCTGTCAATTGTTCTTCTGATAAAACAGATATCATAGCGGCTGTTTAATCTTTGTAGTACGATTAGACCCTGTGTAAAAAAATTACACATCATTAGGAGTGTACACATATGCGATTTAACTTTCGACTTCATCTTAACCTCAGAAGAAAAATGCAGCTATCCTACTTCTCAATCATGGGAATCTTCGTCCTAATCATCCTTGGACTTGCGGCCGGTATGTACTTAATCCAAAACAATGCCAAAAACATATACGAAGACGGACTTCGTCCTACCTCATTGCTTGTTTCCTTAGAGAAACTAACCCAGAACACCAGAGTATCAATGTTGCAGTCAGCCATAGAAGAAGATCCGTCATATGCCAAAAGCGCAGAACACAACCTGCAACTGATTCAAGAAACTATAGATCAATATGCCCAATTCCATATGACGGACGAAACGTTTCAGGCATTTCAGGACTTCATCAAGCTCTGGGAGGTTTACGCAGACCAGGTCAGAGCCAATATTGAGCTCATCCGATCCGGTCTATATAGAGAAGCACTTGAAGAACAGAAATTAAGCATAACATTCTTCCAACGCGCAGTAGAGCAACTGGATGTTCTGGCAGAATACAATGAAGCCTATGCAGAAACATTAATCGTAGACAGTGAATTGAACTATCGCTGGCTGCTGATCCTGATCCTGGCCGGCTGTCTCATCGCCGTGATGTTCGGATTGGTCATCAGCCGGCTTTTCGGCCACTATGTCTTAGATCATATCTTCGCGGTGCTGAACCATCTGCAAGAGATAGCTAAGGGCAATCTCACAATGAAGGATATCCCCCTCAAATCGAAGGATGAACTCGCCCAGTTGGTGAACGGAACGAACCAACTAAGGCAGAGCCTGTACCGCTTAGTAGCTAAGATGGCGGAAGCAGGAAAGCAGTTAGCGACCTCCTCGGAGGAGCTGTCCGCAAGTTCCCAAGAGAGCACGCGCACGGTTCAGCAGATGGCGGAGATGGCCCATGAAACGGCCGATGGCGCAGAGAAGCAATCCGCCAGCCTGCAAGAAGTTACCGCCTTCTTACAGCAAGGTGCAACACATATTCAACAAATCGACCGCAGCTGCCAAAACATGCTGCAGCGTTCACAACAAGCGCTCGAGCAAACGGATGCCGGCACACAGATGGTACATAGAGCGACCAAAGAAATGAATCATATCACAGAGACCATGAATACAGCAGCCAATTCGATCGCTTCGCTGAGAGACAAGTCCACGAAGATCGGCGAGATCATCCTGCAGATCACCGAGATCGCGAATCAGACCAACTTGCTTTCGCTCAATGCTTCGATCGAAGCAGCACGGGCAGGCGAACATGGTCAAGGGTTCTCCGTCGTTGCCAATGAGATTCGCAAACTGGCAGAACAAACAAGATATTCTTCTGAGCAAACCACCGCGATCATCCAGGAGATCCAGAAAGAGATGCAGCAGGTCGTGCAGTCCAACCGACAAGCTACTGAAGTTGTTCGCACCGGCGGACGCACGATCGAGGATCTGAATACATCTTTCCAAGGGATTCGCAGTGCGGTGCAGTCCGTCAGCGAGATCATCCAGGAAATCGTGCAATCCGTAAGAAGTTTCTATCTAATATGACGCTGCGAACCGAGCAAATGTAACACTCTTACAAAAAAAGGAGCTGTCTAGTTAGTCAGCCATGACTACTGATGGACAACTCCTTCGCATATAAATTCCCCTGCCTATTCCACTATCTTACTTAAAGATATAAGCCAGCACGTCCAGGGCTTGATCGATCGTCTCCACCGTTACATTCGCCCGGTTGGAGAGCTCTTTCAACGGATGGATCAGGGATTCCGGCCGGATGATGATCGTCGGCTTGTTGAGCGCGATTGCCATGCTGGCATCCATTGCCGTGTTCCACTGTCTGTATTGTTCACCGAAGAGAGCGACCACGACATCCGCTTTGTTCAACAAGACCTGTGTCCGCAGATTATTAATGGCAGCCGAGGCATCATCCCTGTATAACTTGCCGGGCTGCTTGCCCAGGATTACTTCACCGATGTCATCGGATTCGTCATGATTGGTTTGCGGGCCGACGAAGACCAGCGGGAGATTCCGTTCCTTCGCTTTGTTCGCCAATTCATCCCGCCAATCATCATGAATCTGTCCCGCCAGATAGACAACAAGCTCCATTGCAGACCCTCCATATAAGTTATAGTAAACCATCTCACTTCAGTGATAGTACCAACTCACTGTGAACAACCCATCCTGCTTCATTGTATCGAATCTAGTGTGTGTCAAGCAATTGTGGGCAGCCTTCTAAGTTTGGTGAAAATGTTCTCCTCAAGATGCGGGCTGATCCCCGTTTGCCCATCAAAGGCAAGAGCCTGATCCAACAAGTAGACATACGTACCTGTTTGGCGATCCTGATACAGCCTTCGTGAGAAGGAGATCTCGCCAAATAAGGTGCTCATCGTCACTTGACGGGTATCGCGCAAACGATACCGTGCGTGTTCACGATGCTCCATAAGCCATCGGTCGATTTCTTCAAGAACGCGGATCATCACATCCGAAAATATTTCATGCAATTGTTGAAATAAATTCACTTCGATTTCTTTCAATGTCGGCAAATTCATGATAAACTGTTGCATGAGGCTTCCCCTTTCTGAGTGGTTTGTTTTGCCGCATTTCACTCTACCAAGAAGGGAAGCCTTTTTCCATGCTTTTAAACATTGTTTCACTAATTATTCCTTTTTACTGCCCACAAACATTTTACACTCACATGCCTGCATTACCTTCATGACCTGCAGTCCTGCATTGTCCGCAGCGTGCAGCTTACATATCCCGCGAAGCGATCAACACCGCCAACACAGAAATAAGGATAGTCGGATTTCCTCTATTTCTCGTTTTTCTTGATTAATCGTGAAATAAAGGAAGTCAAACTTCTCTTATTCTCAAAAAAACGCCTGAAACCTGATGATTTTCCTGCAATCCCATGCAATAAGGTAAATTTGACTTCTCTTATTTCTCGAAAAACCGCATTTTGAGCGAAATAGTGTAAATTTGACTTCCGTTATTTGGTCAACCAGATTAGATCAGATTAGACCAGATCAGATTCATATACTCAATTATCATCATACACGACACGCAAAAAAAAATGCGGTTAAAGGTCATTCGCAGCAGAAGTGCCAAGGACTGCAGGATGCTCGAACTTTGGATATCGGCATACAGTTCGCGCCAGAAGTCGCTGTCTTCATCCAAACTCGCAGCATTCGTATAGGTATAGATCGGGTCGATGATCATGGTGATAACGGCAGGATCCAAGAGGTTGGTGACGGTTTCGAGATTCCGCGCGATCTCGATATCATTAAGCGCTTTCGCCTCCGGCGTCAGCCGGTCTTCCTCCGCTTTAGTTCAGCTTCTGCGAAGTGATGTTAGCATATGGTTCAGAGGATTGGTCTACCTGCTCCAGATCGTAGCGCAGCTGCAGCGAACTTCTGACTAATGGATCGTCCATATTCGAAGAACCGTCGGCTTTGATCAACGGGTGCTCTCGTTCTTTGCCGAACATCATCAGGAAGAGCGCATCCCTGCCCTTGAACGAGATCTTCGCAAAGGCATAAGCAGCCAAACAGGAGAAAAACGCTGATCCAAAGGTCGTTAAGACAGCAACTTTGATCGAATTCCAATAGTACAAAGCGAAGGGTTTTGCTCCAAACCAAACCTCCGTATAGTTCTCCACCGCGTTCCAGGTCGTTGGGATCCATTCGATGGGGAATTTCAATACATCTGCCTCAACTTTGAACGATGCCGAGATCATCCAGAGGAACGGCATGATGAACAATAAACCCATGATGGCAAGCAAGAACGTAGTCAGTACTTTAGACCATCTGATCGTCTGAAATGCAGCTGGCATCCTCCCCCCTCCTTTCTAGTAGTTAACCCACTTCTTCTGTCCGATCCATTGCAAGAGCGTAATCAAGGTCAGGATCAGGAACAGGATGACAGCAATCGCCGACGCATAACCGGTCTTGAGCTCTTCGAAGGCTTGCTGGTACAGATACAGCACCGGTATGGTCGAGGAATACGCCGGTCCGCCTTCGGTCAATACGATGATCAGGTCGAAGACCTTGAAGGTGTGCACGAGTCCCTGTATTAGAAGCAGGAACGTCGTCGGCGTGACCAGGGGCACGGTGATCTTAAAGAACTGATACAACTTCGAGGCCCCGTCAACATTCGCCGCTTCATACAATTGCTGCGGAATATTCTGCAGCGCAGCGATGTACATGATGGTCTGGAAGCCCAGCTGGGTCCAGATGATGATGATCATGACGGAGATGAGGGACCAGTCCGAACTTGCGATCCATCCCGGAACATTCTCTATGCCCAAGGACATGAGCAGCTTGTTAATCGGTCCGTCCGTCGGATGGAATAACACCTGGAATACCAAGGCGATCGCAACCGTACTGGAGATGTAAGGCATGAAATAGATCACCTTGAACGTATCTTTGAAATATACCCCTTTGTTAATGATGACAGCCAAGACCAGCGAGATGGCCAGTCCTATGGGCACAACCAATAACAGGATGAAGTTGTTGGTAAGCCCTTTCACGAATACGGCATCCTGGAAGAGCGCGATGAAATTGCCCAATCCTACAAAGCTTGCTCCTCCTAGCCCCGTGACGAAATTCCAATCGGTCAGGCTCAAGATGAACGAAGCGAAGATCGGAAAAAGGATCAAAACAGCGCTCCCAATTAACATCGGTGCGATAAACAGATACCCTGCTGCCGTATCGCGCCATTCATTTCTGCTCATCTTTCTCTTGAATACGGCGGGTCTTCCATTCATCGCTGTGTCAGCCGTTGCTGTTTGTTTCAAAAGAACCTCACCTCCTCGATATGAACCCATTATAGGTTTTCGAAAAATCAGCAACAGTGCAATTTCATTACTGTTTCGAGAATATCTTTACATCTGAATTGCAGGCAAAAGGAAATAACAGCACTTACAATTCTAAATAATGGTTGTGTTCTGGTGTGACATATGTTACGTTTTATTGAAAGAAATGCAATCGGGAGGGTGAAGTGATGAGTCAAAGCACATGGATGGAGACGAATGTGGATCGCTATCCGCAAAAGCCCCATGGAGGGAAACTCGTAAACCGCATACTTACCGGCCAGGAACGAGAGGAAGCGCTGAAGCGGGCGAAGTCCCTGCCCATGATCATGGTGGATCTGGAGGCCATCATTACCCTGGAGATGATCGCCACGGGCGTGCTCTCACCCAACGAGGGGTTCATGGTAGAAGAGGATTACAAGTCCGTTCTGCTGCGCGGACGGCTGGCAAACGGCCTGATCTGGCCCGTGCCGCTCAGCTTCGCACCGAATGGGGAACGCAATCTGCAAGTCTTGAAAGCGCTGTCAGTCGGCGATGAAGTCGCACTGGTGGATCACGACAAAGAGCCGATCGCCTTGCTTCGTATCGATGATATTTTCCATTATGACCGGAAATTCCGTGCCTTCCATCTGTTCGGTACGACGGATCGCAGCCACCCCGGCGTCGATGCGATCTACCGCCGCATGGGAGATACAGCGCTGGGCGGCCCCATTCAGCTGCTGAACCGGGTACATTGGGGACCCTTCGAAGGGCTGCGCATGGAGCCGAAGGATACGTGGCGGTTGTTCTATGAGGAGAAGAAGTTTAGGTCCGTCGGCGGGTTCATCACAGGAGCCAACCCCTTGCACCGCGGTCATGAATATATTCACCGCAATGCCCTCGAGGAATTGGACGGTCTCTTCATCCAGCCCCTCGTGGAGATGGCGAAACGGGAATATACGCGGCACGAGTTCCGCATCCTCTCGTACCGCAGTGTGCTGGACACATACTATCCGAAGGATCGCGCCATCCTGGCGCCGCTCAGAGTCACCTATATCTTCGCCGGTCCGCGGGAAGCCGTGCTCCATGCCATCATCATGAAAAACTACGGCTGCACCCATGCGCTCATCGGCCGCGACCATGCCGGCGTCGGGGGCTTCTATGACAAGTACGCCAGCCATACCGTCTTTGACGAATACCGTCCCGAAGAGATCGGCATCGATGTGCGCCTGTATCATGAGGTGTTCTATTGCACACGCTGTGATACCCAGGCGACGGAACAGACCTGCCCCCATGACGAACAGTATCGAATTAATATCTCGGGAACCGGGATCCGGGAACTGCTGCGTTACGGTGTGCTGCCGCCGAAGGAGATCGTCCGGCCGGAGTCGGCGCGAATCGCGATGCAGGGCATCCAGCCGAAGGGCGTCGCTGAGGATCAGATGGCGATCTCCCCCGTGGGCAAGGCGATTACAAGCGTGTTCCCGTATTATCTGACGCATACCGGGATCGGCGGACCGAAGCGCCGCACGCCGCTTAAGCCGGAAGAACTGACGATCGAGGATCTGGCCGCCGCCATCACCGATGTCCGTGAGAACGCTGATCGGATCTACCGGGATATCTTCAATGAATTCAGTTATATCTCAGACACCCTGCGCACCGTGCAGCCCGATTGGATCGCTGCCGCCCGGGAATCCATCCATGAGCAGCAGGAGATGGTCATCGACTACTTAGAAGAGAAGGTGCGGATCGCTCCCGACGAAGCATCGGATGAATTCCTGTATCAAGATAAGGAAGAAGCCCGGCGGGAGCTGGATGTGGCGCGGCGCATCCTCGACGATATCCCCGCCCCGCTCCGCAGCGAAGCGCTCCAATACCGCATCTGGAACCCGCTGCCCTACAAGCGCTACCGCGGGATCGATGAATAGGCTGCATCGAAGATCTGTATAGATGCATCTGAGATCTGAGCTGCATCGTACTGAGGGGAATCATATGCGCGTATGAATACGTGCATGATTCCCCTCTTTCGGTGAGCGTGCTCGTTCGACGCCTGAATCGGCAATATTTGTCGTTTCAGGCGCTGCTTGCTCTGCTTGTGCTCCTGAGTCAACATTTTTTGTTGATTCGCAGCAGGTTTGTCTGGCTTGCGCTACTGAGTCGACAACATTTGTTGACTCAGGCGCTGACTGCCCGCTTATGCTCCTGAGTCAACATTTTTTGTTGGCTCACGGCAAGCTGCCCGCTTCCGATCCTGAGTCGACAACATTTGTTGGCTCACGCGCTGACGGCCATGCTTGTGCTCCTGAGTCATCATTTTTTGTCGATTCCGAGTCAAATCGCCCCGTTTTCCGCTTGAATCAACAGAAACTGTCGTCTCAGAGCGGAGTCGCACTCCTTCCATACCAAAACCGACAATATTCATCGTCTCAGTCATCTACCTTGCCCTATGCTTCCTCTTTTCTTTAGGACAGGCGATTGGTTAGATGAAAACTTACCAAAAACATACCGAAGGGGAATCATGGGATGACCATGATTCCCCTTCTTGCATACAACATGTTGCCCCTAATCATTGTTGCAGCAGCCCTCTTCCTCCTCCAGATGCCCCGATCTTTCGATCTTGGTCTTTAAGTATTTCTCGTTATATTCGGAGATATCTCCCCACAATGGAACACGATTCTCAACGTCCAACCCTGCTCTTCTTAGCGCCTCCAGTTTTCTTGGATTGTTGGTGATCAGGGTGACCGGCTTAGTCCGAAGCACTTGCAACACGCGGATCGCATCGCTGTAATCCCGCGCATCATCCACAAAGCCGAGCTGGAGGTTGGCATCCACGGTATCATACCCGTTCTCCTGAAGAATATAGGCAAGCGCTTTGCTGAAGAGCCCGATGCCTCTTCCTTCATGATTCGCAAGATAGAACAAAGCGCCGTGACCATGTTCGACGATTAGTTTCATCGATTGTTTAAGCTGGAAGCCGCAGTCGCATCGCTTGCTGCCGAAGATATCCCCGGTGTGACAGATGGAGTGGAAACGAATCAATGCCGTCTCCGCATCCTCAAAATCACCGTATACCAGAACGCTGGATTGCTGGTATTCCGCTAAATTCACGGAAGATAACTTAGCTATAATCTGCTCGAAGTTTTCCGTCTCTTCACCGCAGTTAAGCCAGCAATACCATTTGAATTCGACGGTTTCCCCATCTAAGTTAACGGGAAGCTTAATCGGACCAACAAGATAAATGGCCCCTTCACCGGATTCGATCCGGTGTATCTTATTGTGCAGCAGAGATATCACGTTCGGATCAAAGGTTTTTACAACAGTCATTCTAGAACAGTCCCCTTTGAGAGATGATTCATCCTGATTGATACCCATGATTATACCATTCTTACATGATGAATCGAGGGTCCAATTGGTGATTCCGCCTAGTCCAATTTTGGGCTGCCTTACGTATTATATACTCTAACCTAGAACAAAGGAGTGTATGTGAGCATGGCTTTTCTTCCGCCGTTTATCTCTCCTGGACAACAGACGCCCCAGGGTTCGGGCCAGACCCCGCCGGGACCGCCGCCGCAATTCACCCCCCAGCAGCCTCTGACCACAACATTTGCCGTTGATCCCGGCGCCATCTCCGGCTGCTTGTTCCGGTATACTTATATCTGGCCGCAGTCTGGTCCAGGGTTTTGGTTTTATCCCGTTTTTGTCGGCAGAACGTCCGTCTCCGGCTTTCGTTGGAATGGCTTCTTCTGGACTTTTTTCGGGATGGATTTGCGACAGATCAACTCTTTCACATGTTTCTGATGGCACGCCGTCAAAAAAAGAGGGGAAATCCCCTCTTTCTTATTTGCAGCTGCGCACATGTTGAGGTTTATTAAGATTCTAAAACCTCATCGGATATCACCCATGGCAGCCCCCAAATCTGATCACTGCCGCACACGCAAATATCGTAATCATCTACACACTCCGCAAGATCGGTTGCGACATATAAACGCTCGCTGTGGGGAATGCTTTCGGAGAATGCCCTGAAATGATCAGCGCCCGGAGCACATTCATAGGCTTGCAGCGTGTGGTCATCCAGCCATTTGAATGAAATCTGCTCGCATGGAAATCCTAACTTAGCAATGGCTTTTTGCAGGGCATAAGCGCCAAGCTGACCGCCGTAATTATAATTTTTATAATACAAAGTAATGGCCTGTCTTGCGCATGATTATCCTCTCATTCTATTCGCGATTGTTCATCATCCTTACAGCAAACATAAGCAACAATATCACACCGATGACGGTTGGTATAACGAACACCCACAACATGACAGGCCCGCTTCCCAATGCATCTAGAGATGGAGTATTGATAATGCGGATATAGCGATCATCATCTCCTCTTACTATCCAATAGATCACCGGTCCAAGCATGAGAAAGATGACGCCCAAAATGAGTAAATGCAGGTTTCTCCTCATCTCAATCGCCTTCCAGTCACTATAATCGTTCATAAATTCAGCCGCAGGTGACAGTGATGGTTACTCTCTTAAACGTTGCCTCGCAGAGTTCAGCTCTGCGGTAATCGGAACATGTTCACTTGCTTTGGCTAAACCGTAGACAGGCATATTCACATACATGGTCTCATAATGACCAGAATTCACGAGATAGGTTTCATGATAGATGCCGACAGCAGGATTGGCCCCCACCTTGCGGTTAAAGTCCCGCCATGCTTTCATATGTTTCGCACCATGTGCATAGTGCTCCAGTTGTTCGAAGGAACATCGATCACGTCCTTGCTTACAATCATCAGAGGATATGCGGCGCATTCCAGAATATCAGGAAATTTCTTGCCGCCCTCAACATCAACGGCGAATTCCCGTTTAGGATACCGGCCAATCCGCCCGCACACTTGGCAATCATTAACCTGT
Source organism: Insulibacter thermoxylanivorax (assembly GCF_015472005.1). Lineage (NCBI taxonomy): Bacteria > Bacillati > Bacillota > Bacilli > Caryophanales > Paenibacillaceae > Insulibacter > Insulibacter thermoxylanivorax. The sequence goes on from NZ_BMAQ01000023.1 coordinate 12,080, forward strand.
TCTTCCGACAATGGATAAATCTTATAAGCATATAGCCATCCACGGCTGTAATTCGTATTATCCCTAATACGATAAAATCTTTTCAATTTGTCCTCCTCCAATCTTTTAAAATCCTCCATCCCAACGGGGATCTTTTCTAATTGTATTATAAAAATCAATAATTTGGTCTTTAGTTGCTTCAGGGTTTCTCTTCATAAATTTTGACCATTCCTTTTCATATGCCTTAGACCGCCCATCATCATTCTGGAATCGATAAAGAAGTACATCTCATTACTGAGGTTGCATCTGAGACCTTCTTCACCAAGGCGGTTGTTATCGTTGAAGAAGGTTGGAGAAAAATTATGAAGGATATAGCGAAGAATCAGCTCATATAATTTTTCTTCGTCAGCCGTAACATCGGTAGGAATTTCTCCTGTTGGGACAATCGCATGGTGTTCCGTTGCCTTGGCATCATCCACGTAACGTTTGTTTCCCTTAAGGCTTTTAATTTTCTCCGGGAATAGATGAGCATACTTCTTATCCTTCTGCATCGCGGCTAATCGATCCGCGAGCTGATCTGCCGCATTTTCACTTAAATGCCGGCTTGAAGTTCGCGGATAGGTAACATAACCTTTATCATAAATGCTTTGCAGCACCTTCATTGTCTTATCGATGCTAAAACCCAGTTCTTTTCTAGCCGCGGTTTTGATCGAAGTGGAATGCAACAGCTGCGGCGCATTCCTCTTAACTGTCTTTTCTTCGTAGTGCGTGACTACAGCCGATTGGCCTTCGATCTTCTGTACGATTTTTTCTGCTTCTTCTTTTGATTCGAATCGAGTAACACGGCCATCGTTCGTTTCTTTAAACCATTGCCCGGAATAAATTCCGTTAGAATGTTGGAACTTCGTATGAACGATATAAAATGGTTCAGGCTTGAACTCTTCAATGGCCAATTCTCTGTCATAGACAATGCGAAGCGTTGGTGTTTGAACTCTCCCCGCTGAAAGCAGCGTATTTTCACCGGTTACCTCCCGGGCAACAAGCGTAAAAAATCTTGTGGCAGTAAACCCAATCCAATAATCCGCGTAAGCTCTTACCTGTGCCGCAGCGGCCAAGTTATCGTACTTCGATGCATCCTGGAGATCCTTAAAACCTTCACGAATTGTCGATGGCGTTAAATCATGGATCCATAATCTAAGAAGTTTCCCTTTATACTTGCAAGCACGAATTATAGTTCGTGCAATATGCTCCCCTTCTCTTCCTGGGTCTGTTGCAATAATGCAAGTATGTGCCTTACTTAAAAGGTCATTAATAATTTGAAACTGACCTTTCTTGCTCGGATCCACTTCATACAGCATGGGATTTGGAATGATAGGCAGTGATTCTAATGTCCATTCTTTATATTCAGAATACGTATCCGGCGTTTTAAGACGGACAATATGGCCAATCGCCCAGGTTACAATATCACCATTCGTTAATTCGATATAGCCTCGATGAGCCTTCTTTTGCCCCAATGATTCTGCGATTTTTCTTCCCATATCCGGCTTTTCTGCTAATATTACTACACTCATGAAGCCACCCCGTTAACTAGCGATACTGAAAAAATTATCGGACAAGATCGTCTCGCTTTTTGCTCGTAATTTGCTTTTCAGCTGCCTGCTTAACGGCACCATTTACTCGATCAGCGATAGAACGCTTTTCCTTCATCAGCTGAGGTTCTCGATCTAGACATTCTCGGATAAGTGCAGCCATTGGTTTATGATCGACCTTTTCGAACCCAATACGCGATGCTTCATACCATCGCTCACGATCTTGGTTCGTTAAAACCAGCTTATACCCAGCTTGTTCAGCTAAAATGCCCAGCCAAACTCGCTGTGTACGTCCGTTACCCTCTATGAAAGGATGAGCTGCATTGATCTCATTGACAATCTCAGCTGCTTTCTCAGCAAATTCATCCTTAGAAAGCCCTCGCAAAAAATTGTATTCTTCTAATTTCTTAAACTGCTGGCGCATCCAGGTCTCGATATTCTCAGGTCTTGCAAAAGGAATCGGTCCGCGTCCAGTGGTGTAATTTCGGGGCTTGCCCGCCCAGTCATAGAGGTCCTGGAAAATATGTTTATGCAATGCTAAAAAACCTTCATAGGTTAGTTCCCTTGCTTCTTTAGGCAAGGGTTGACTTAAACGTTCTTCAGTAAAATACAACTCTGCTGCTTCAAGATCTTTCGGATCTCTTAAATCTAATTTATTCTTCAAAACATTCATACCCGGATAGTGGTACGATAGATAAATATTTTCCTCTTGTTTTGAACGATTAAAATGCATCAATTTGAAACTCACCGCCTATGTTTCTTAGATTTGATAAAATCTCCGATGAGCTTAATGCGTTCCTCCGTATCATGAATCCCTTGTTTATCAAGTTCCTCTACGAACGCATCGATCTTGGGGTTTGGAAGAATGTTCTCAATATAATTATTCACTCGCATTTGCTCCCTTCTGAATTTCACATGTTCAGGCTTCATTGATGCGTAAATGCTTTCTTTGATCATACGAATGCTCCTTTCATTCAGCTGTATCTTTCCCCGGCCAGTTTGTTTACAGCAGCTCTTGTTTCTTCACGGCTCGGGGAGACATATATTTTGGTGTAATTAATATTCGTGTGGCCAAGCAGCCTCGCAATCGTCTGTAATGATTCGCCGCGCTCAGCGAGATCATGCGCAAATGTATGTCGTAACACATGCGGTGTCAGATCCGGTATCCCAACCTTTACACTAAGCGATCGGAATAAATGTTCAATTCCATCTACCGTCAATGCATTTTTTCGCTGTGAAATAAAAACTTTTTTTGTATTCACATCATCGCGGTATTCCAGCCATTCTTCTAACACCCCAACTAAATCTTTATTCATCGGAATATGCCTAGACTTTCCGCCCTTACCATCTCGCACATGCAGGATCTCTTCATAAAAATCGAGATCATCCAGCTCCAAATTCGCAACTTCCGACACCCTTAATCCCGCATGCAGCATCACAAAGCAAATTGCTCGGTTACGCGTAAACCGCCAGGCATTCTTCTTTCTCAGTTCCGCGTTATCGATATAAAAGAGAAGTCGGCTTCGTTCTGCTCGATCCAGCCATCGAGGCTGATCGAATTCCTGAACCCTTTGAGGCCGCAATTTAACTGCTGGGTTTGAAGGGATAACGCCTTGTTCCTGCAAATAATCAAAAAAAACTTTTATGCTTTTGATGGCATTATTTACGGTTGATACAGAATAACGTTGCTGTTGGCCATGCGAAGTCACATACGTTGCCTCATTGAGAAGATAGGATTTCCAATCTTGCATGTCGAGCGGGGTAACCAGTCTCGGATCAAAGGTCTGACCCGTCTTGCTCATATGCCAATCAATAAAATCTGATGCGACTTTGATATACCTGGTGATCGTGTTGGATCTTTTTCCTTCTTCTTGTAGCCATAATCGAAAGTTATCGAAATTCATCTTTATCAATCCTTATGTCTTTGTTGACACCTGCTGCATATAATACTTCTTCATTGCAATTACAAAAGATCCCTAGACTAATTGATGTAGTATTGTCGATCCATACGATTTAAATCCACCACTTTGACCCCTGGATTATCCCGTTCAATGAAAATGCAAACAGGCACATAAATCTTCGGACGCCCCGACTTGAATCGTTTATTAGGTGCTCCATGTTTCTCAATTAATAATTCACATATGATACGAGCGCTTTTAATTCCTTCCGCAAGATACTTGCGGACAGGATCGTGGAATTCAACGGGCAGCACTAAAGGATCAAGGAGATCCTCCGTTTGTCTTTGTCCCTCAGAAGCATTATCAAATAACAGCGAATCCATCTCAGGTTTATGGTTTAGTTCTTTTTCGTTCATATTTATAATCATACTTCGTTGATGATATAGTCTCCGAATATGACGATCCAACAGCGGTAGATTCAAATCCAACATAATCTTGGCTTCTTCCGGTAAATCAGGATGATTTATAAGATCCGGATCTGGCTGCCAGTTACGCTGGATCTTAATTAGTACCTCATCAAGCTCATAGTCAACAGCATTAATTCCCTTCTTCACGGCATCAACTGTTTTGGCATCTATGTTCAGATGCTCTTGCAAGTGTAAGATGCCAAACTTCTTCACTTCACCGGTCCTCTTATTTTCAACGATATGTTGATAGCGAAGGGGCCGGCCGCATTCGCATCTTAGCAACGGTGTCACTTCGCCGGCATCAATATAGCCTACATAAACCCAATCATCTAACAGGAATTCAATATCTTCAAAACTTGCATCCGGTGGTATGGATAATCCTTTTTCCTTGGCCATAGCATTCGCGAATGCGGTGCGTTTACCACGAACCAATTGCTGTTTAAGAAACTCTTGTTGTTCTGGACTTAGCTGTTCAAATAATTGATCCCTCTCTTCTACACTTAATTTATACCTGTACATTACTTCACCTCATAGAAAGTAAGATAAACTTGTTACACACACGACAATACTCCCAATTATTCTTAAAGTAATGTTCCAATATCTCATAAAAAGAAATACAAAGGTAAAAATGCTACAAACATGAAGGCAGATACAGAGAGCAATCGAAAATAAACTTTCCTTTCAAAATAACCCCATTTATTATCCGTAAATTTTTGCATGACAACTTGACTAACAGTTAAAACCACTGCGTTTGCAAAACCAACGCCTGATAAAAATAAAGCTGCATACTTAAAAAAAATTAATAATATGCGTCTCCATTACCTCCCTCCCATATTTCCGAAACTTATGTCAGGGTAATAAGCCCAAATAATCCGTAGCAGATTACCAAAGTGAATACGTGCTTCTTCATAACAATCCTCTTCGATGCTAAATGATAAACCCGATCAGAAGTGACAATCATAGCACTTCGAATGATGGTAAATGATAGAATAAGTACAGCTGCTATTTTGACAATATCCCAAAGATTCATAAACGATAACCTCCCATGATATACCAATTGACTCGGATGTAATCACTCAAGAAGTTATTTGTCGTATTATACTATTATTATACCACAGTTATTTGTCGTAAAACAGGATAGTTTTGGCTATATTACGCCTAATAACTTATGTTATTATTCAAATAAAATGGTCGTTTTGAGAGCAAAACAAGGGGCTTATCTTCACTGAAAGAAAACAGGAGGATCCTGGTCATTTGTCTCTTCGATCCTCCGATTCATTCTGGTTCTCGCTTTCTTTTGCTAAGTGTAATTCTAATTGTCTTTTTCTGGCTACCGCAAGAAAATTTTAAGTTTATTTCAATCCACGCACTCCATACGGAGTGCGACAAGTGCATCTTAAAGGGTCGTTCCTGGCATAGCCAGGAACGGCGGCCTCCTTTATGGCACACGTTTGTGCCGCCTGCACCACTCTACCGCAGCCCTCCGCCGCGGCAAGGGAGAGCCTGTCGGCCGCTGCGGCATATGCTCCCGGCATGGCCGGTCCGCTAATAATGATTGGATCCGTGAATGGAAGCAGTGGATTGCGAACAAATACCAAGCGGCATAACGAAAAATAAGCCATCCTAATTTGGATGGCTTATTCCATAAGTACAGCGTAAAGTATGTCACTGATTTTTATCCATTCATCTCCAGTGCATTTCTGAATTAATAGCCTTTCATGATATTCATCCGAACGGACAATATATCCGCGGATCCTTCGATCTTCAAATTCTCCGTATACTTGAATTTCTATTTCTCGTTTATTATTCATAGATTCTTGGATGATTCGTTGGTTTTCTTCCAGCTGATGATCATCAAGCTCCGGCCGTATTTTTTTTTGTGCGTTGTCGTTGAGCTAATATCGCTTCACGATGTTCCGGCAGGATCATGCGCGTGCTCTCCCATAATAGATTATACCCTGGGGTTAGTTCATTTACGTATTTCAATATCAGTCACACCCTTCTATAGGAACGTACGTTCTCATCCGTTATATGTCTATTATATAATAAGCGCATTTTAATTCGCCACCTTCCCAAATCAAGGCTGCCTTTGGAAGGGAATCGGAAGCGATCAGTTCACTGGCATGTTGATCAGCTTCTTCAAAGGTATCGAAAAAAATGAAAGATCCTTCATATTCCAAACAGTAAGGTTTGAGTATCATAAGATAACCTCCTTTATGATGATCATAAATAAAGAAGCACCGATCTAATAACCTCATTGGATGAGGGGATTTAGAACGGTGCTTCCGGACCAATTCCAGGTCATTGTAAGCAATCGAAATTATACAAAAGCAACGGTGTTAAGAACACGGCTTCTTAATGCTGAACTTGATAATCCAACCAGGATCTATATTCCCGCCGGAGGCATGATCCATAATGAAGATTACTAGTTTAGGTATGTTTTCAACGGTGGGACTTATTTTTGTAATCTTGACGCTTCCGTTATTCTTCTTTAACGACTTTGAACCTAGATTTCGAAAGTCCA
>NZ_BMAQ01000024.1 GCF_015472005.1 Insulibacter thermoxylanivorax
TTAAAGCATAGGTAATGTATCCTATAAATGAGAGTTAGGCCCAAACGAATGTTAGGACCTTTTATTCTATTAAGGAGCTATTCCTGTAATGAATTAAAATGCGGTTTGAAAAGAAAAAGCGCCTCCTGTATGCTGGGTCATGGAATGATCATTCACTGCCCTAATTAAGAGGAGGACGCTCACTATGAAGTTTAACCAATCGAACAAGCAAAATCAACGAATTTCGAGAATTTCTGAAACGACACTGGTCATCGGAACCGACATCGCGAAACACAACCACGTCGTTCGAGCCTTTAATTACCGAGGAATCGAGCTCGGCAAGCGCTGCTTATTCCAGAACGATGAGAATGGCTTGTTGAACCTGCTGGCGTGGGCGGAATCCATTAAGCAAGAGCATGGACTGACGGACGTGCTGCTTGGCGTAGAGCCGACTGGTCACTATTGGTTCCCGCTGTTTCACTTTCTGAAGCAGTACGGAGTTGAAGTTGTACTGGTAAACCCGCATCACGTCAAGAAAAGCAAGGAACTGGACGACAACTTGCCGACCAAGAATGACATCAAAGATGCGAAAGTCGTCGCCAAGCTTGTCATCGACGGACGCTATACACAGCCGCAGCTGCCGGAAGGCGTTTACGCTGACCTGCGAGTGCTGATGAACCAGCGAGACCGTCTGTGCGGGGATTTGAACCGCGTGAAAGGAAGAATCCACAATTGGCTGGATCGCTTCTTTCCCGAATATACACAAGTGTTTAAAGACTGGGAAGGCAAGGCCTCGCTCATTACGTTACAGCACTTTCCGCTGCCGCAAGATGTCATCGCCGCCGGTGAAACAACAGTCGTGGCGATCTGGAAGAAGAATGACGTGAAACGAGCTGTAGGCCCCAAGAGAGCGGAGCTGCTCTACCGGAAAGCCCAAAAATCCATCGGCCTCACGGAAGGCGCTATGGCGGCCAAGCATGAGCTAGCCATGTATTTGGAGCAGTACGCCATGCTGTGCAGGCAGATTGAGCAGTGGTATGATTATATGAACAGTGACGAAGCCTATCATACTCCTGCCTGGCCTTCACCTGGATTAACGGATGTATCGGGTTCGTGGGATATAGATGCAACGAAAGGTAAATTTGTGGCGGAAGCGACTGTCACAGCGCTTGTTAAAGGTATCCCGCTTGGTTGGACAATCTATGATGTCAGTGATATTTATTAATCATTGATGCATCGCATAGAAGGGGCTGTCTGGAAAGCGCAGATGGCGAGCTGCCGCCATGCCGCCTGAAGGCACAATGGAATAAGAATGGACGGAAATGAACCGCACCTCCAACTGTTAGAATGTGTCTAACCGTTGGGTGCAGTTCGTTTCCGTCCACTATTTATTTCAGGGGACTGAGCAAGAAGGGAATCTGAAACCGTCCGGCTGGTGAATAGCAACCGTATAGTCGCAATCCGGGACAAATGAGGCAGGAGTTCTGGCATGAAGTCACGAATGTGTTCATTTATACGTTCATTTATACGGATTATCTATACATATTGGAAGAATAACACGATCCCCACGATCAATAAAATGATTCCTCCGATTCGATACAGGATGAGCGAGAAATCACTCGGTTCCGCATCTCCGGAAAACCTCCACCAGTTCGATAAGAACCATGAGCTCCTTGGACTAATGAGGGATAGAAGACCAATGCCTATGAAAACGATGATAAAGATCCACACATTTCTCGCCCTCCCCAAAGACGTAATAGATGTATATTAAAAATAAATCATACAATCAAAGTAAAATGTTCCTGAATTTATTACTAATATATGATCGATTATAACCCAATATTCTTAAAACATAAAGGCATTTTGTGCGATTCACGCTGATAACCATCAATGATGATCAGGAGAACTTCACCGGAGAGCGTTGACATGCGATTAGTAAAGAATGGGCGACAAACGCAAGAATTGCTCGTTGTATTCCAAGCAAACAGATTGAATAATAAGGACAATAGCTATTATTGACGTCAATCATAGTGAAAAGAGGTTACAACTGATGCGAAGACCGGTCGGCCAAGTGGTCAAGCTTCTGCTGTATGTTTCCGTGTGCTTGTTGGCGCTGCTCTCATGCGAACACAATCAACCAGACGATCAGCCTCAGGATGAAGCCTCCAGTCACTACTATGATGAATTGGGGCTGAGCCGCTATGACCCTGTGATTACGCTGTCGTTTACAGGTGAGGACAGTGTTTTCATCGAGGAGATCACGAACATACATCCCGAGGAAACCTTGACGAGCAACCGATGGACACAGCTCTATGAGGATGTACTCGGCATCAGGATCGTCTATGACTGGATCGAGAAAGGAGATACGTATCGGCAGAAGCTGGGCATCGCCATCTCCTCCGGTGACATCCCGGATGTCGTCCGGGTGAATCCGAGCCAGCTGCGCATGCTGAGCAATGCCGGTCACATCCAGGACCTGACGGAAGCCTTCAACCTGTACGCAACGGATCTGACGAGAGAGATCCTGACCCAGGAAGGGCTCGGGCCGTTCCAGGCGGCGACGATCGATGGGAAGTTGATGGGCATTCCGCAGAATGATTCGTCGATCGACAAGGCGAGCGTGATCTGGATCCGGACGGACTGGCTGGAGAAACTCGGACTGGAACCGCCCCACACGATGGATGACCTGCTGGCGATTTCGAGAGCGTTTGCGGAACAGGACCCGGATCGCAATGGCCTGCATGATACGTATGGCATCGCCGCTACCAACTATCTGTGGGATCCTGTGGCTGGCCTGCATGGCTTCATGGCAGGTTATGGGGCGTATCCGCAGCTGTGGATCGAGGACAGCTCGGGGAGACTCGTGTACGGCGGCATCCAACCCGAGGTGAAGAAGGCGCTCGCTGTGCTGCAGGAGCTGTATCGCCAGGGACATATCGATCCGGACTTTGCGATCAAGAAGGGTGAGCAGGTGCGCAATGATATCTGGGAAGGTAAGGTCGGCATCATGTACGGCGAGCAGTGGGGATCGTTCCATGTCGGAGGAAGCCGCAACTCGGATGACGATGCGGACTGGCAAGCCTATCCGATCGTATCTGCCGTGGGCAATCAGCCGATGGTGCCGCTTCAGTTTATAACGACCGGTTATTTCGCGGTAAGGAGCTATTCCTGTAATGAATTAAAATGCGGTTTGAAAAGAAAAAGCGCCTCCTGTATGCTGGGTCATG
>NZ_BMAQ01000025.1 GCF_015472005.1 Insulibacter thermoxylanivorax
TTGAACCTGCTGGCGTGGGCTGAATCCATCAAGCAAGAGCATGGGCTGACGGACGTACTGCTTGGCGTAGAGCCAACCGGCCATTACTGGTTCCCGCTGTTTCACTTCCTGAAGCAGCACGGTATCGAAGTCGTGCTGGTGAACCCCCATCATGTCAAGAAAAGCAAGGAACTCGACGACAACTCGCCGACCAAGAATGACATCAAAGATGCGAAAGTCGTCGCCAAACTCGTCATCGACGGACGTTATACACAGCCACAGTTGCCGGAAGGCGTTTATGCCGACCTGCGTGTGCTGATGAATCAGCGGGACCGTCTGTGCGGGGATTTGAACCGCGTGAAAGGAAGAATCCACAATTGGCTGGATCGCTTCTTTCCCGAATATACACAAGTGTTTAAAGACTGGGAAGGCAAGGCCTCGCTCATTACGCTGCAGAACTTTCCGCTGCCGCAGGACGTTATCGCCGCTGGCGAAACAACGATTGCGGCGATATGGAAGAAAAACGGCGTGACCCGGGCCGTAGGCCCCAAGAGAGCGGAATTGCTTTACCGGAAAGCCCGTAAGTCCATCGGCCTTACAGAAGGAGCTACGGCGGCCAGGCATGAGCTAGCCATGTATATGGAGCAGTACGTCATGCTGTGCAGGCAGATCGAGCAACTGATGGAGCTTGTGGCGGGTCTGGTGGAACAGATTCCGGGAGCCGCCCACATGATGAGCATGCCGTGCATCGGTCTTATCACCGTGGCCGGATTTCTGGCGGAAGTCGGAGATTTGAGCGGTTACGATCACAGCCAACAAATCGTGCGTCACGCCGGTCTCAGCCTGCGGGAAAACAGCTCAGGGCTTCATAAAGGGGAAACGACCATCAGCAAACGAGGTCGCTGTCGCCTCCGGGCCTTGCTATTCCGGGCGGCCCTGACGATGGTCGCCAAGAATCCGGAGTTCCGCGCACTGCACTTGTACTTCACGACGCGCCGGGAAAACCCGCTGAAGAAGAAACAGTCGATGATTGCGATCTGCAACAAGCTCATCCGCGTCTTGTTTGAACTCGGCCGCAAGCAGAAGAACTATGACGCCAGCAAGGTGCTCGGCCCCCATCGGGAGGCTCAATTGCAAGCAGCAGCCTAATTCATTCACAGGTTAGCAACTCACTTTCGTTTCACCGCTTATGCACATGTTGATCTTTGACAAACGAAGCACGGATAGGCCGGGAGAAATCATCACCATAAGGGCATCGACCCCGTTAAGGAGCTTGCCAGGCCTCCACCCCTTGAGAGGTAGAACGAAGGAATGTAAGGGCATCGACCCAGGGAGATATGGGAGGGTAAACCACAAGGGTTCATGTGGAGATCCATATGCGACCATACGGTTTTTAAAACGAGGTGAGCACCACCTCTATTCCCGCCAACAGGTCGATCCCAAATATTCACTTTTCGTCAAATATTATCCACAAGCGCTTCGTACGTCAAAGATGAAAACATGCGAAACAGTGAGAAAAACGGAGAAAACATTAATTCTTTGAGGGAGG
>NZ_BMAQ01000026.1 GCF_015472005.1 Insulibacter thermoxylanivorax
AATGTGCAATCTAATGTGCAACCTAATCAGCAATCTAATCTGCAATCTAATCTGCAATCCAATCAGCTTCATTCTTCCCATGGCCAGCACGCCCAAACCTCTGATCAGCGATACTCTGGGCAGCCCTATTGGCACGGGAGAAGCGGGCAGAATTAAGCAAACAGACCCTTCCAGCAGGATCGTATCCAGCCGGAAGGGTCCGTATGTTTCACTTATACTTATACTTCTACTTCGCCAGATATTCGATGAGTCTTACAAAGACAGCTGCCGCTTCGGCACGGGACGCAGTGCCTTTGGGGTCGAAGACGTTGCCGCTCTTGCCTGTTACGATATTGACGCCTCGCAGCGCCTTAACGGCCCCCAATGCCCAGACACTGATCTCGCTTTCATCCGCGAAGGACTCCGCTTGGCTGGGCGGTATCTCATAGCCCTTGTAGTTCATGTAACGGTACAGGATCACCAGCATCTGTTCGCGCGTCAGCGATGCATGAGGATCGAAGCGATCCGCACTGATGCCGGTTACGATCCCGTTTTGTGCCGCCCATTCTACTGCTGCTGTGTACCATTGTCCGTCGGTTACGTCGCTGAAGCGGGATTGCGGGTAGTCGGATGGATCGATGTTCTCAAGATTCGCTAGTATCTGTAAGAACATGGCCCTCGTCATCAGGAGCCCCGGCGAGAACGTTCCAGACGATGTACCGTCGAACAGACCGAAGGCGTAAGCGGCGTTCACATAGCTGTAGAACCAGGCGTGATCGTTGACATCGTGGAATGGATTGCCCGACACGACGGTGAAGCCCAGTGCAGTTTCCTCAGTAAACACAAGCTCTGCGCCTTCTCGGATGCTAAGCGATAAACCGCTGTCTAAGCGAACCGCTGCGCCGCCCGAACCTAAGACGACCTTACCGCTGGTGTCTATCGTCGTACCAGCTGGAACCTGTATTTTCGTTCCGCCCGCGGTCACAATCTCGCCGCCGTCCGGGAGGGTCATGTTGCCGTTTTGATCCGTGACAGCCGGCTGATCTTCCGGCGTATTCAGGGTGTAGGTTGGCTGCGGCCTTCCCTCGTCGGTACCGGTGTCCGGATCTGCGGCAGAGCCGCCATCACCTCTTCCTGGGATGATCACAACCGGACCGCCGCTCCTTCTCTTCGGCGTTGCCGTCACACTTGCCGCCGCACTGTCACCCTTCTCGTTGAAGGCAGCGACTTTGAAGATATATTCTTGATTGTTGGTTAATCCGGTGAAGGTATATTCGTATGTTGATGCATCCACCGTAACCGGTGTCCTGTCACCGTACCAGACTTTGTAGCCCAGGATCTCTTTACCGCCGTCACTTGCCGGAGCACTCCATTTCAAGGTGACCTTGCCGTCGCCTGCCGATGCCGTTAAGTTCCGCGGAGCATCAGGCATGCCTGGTTTACTCTGCGAGAACATCCAATCGAAGATGTCGGTATAGTCATTGTTCCATTCCGGCAAATTCGGGGACTGGATGATCGGAGCGATGCTCCAGATCTCCCCGGTAAACGGATTATCCATCGTAATCTGATTGTAAAGCACCGCCGCTTCTACTTCATGAGCGATATAGCGCAGCAGAGGAGGGTCGCTGTTCGGATCTGGTCTCTGACTCGGCTGATCATATTGATTGTACGGCCAGGTCAGCGCCTCATTGCTCTCAAATCGTGAAGCTCTTGCATTGGTCAGTTCCGCGATGTCTTCAATCATTTTGTCGACATTCTCTGCTCCGGAATCATACTTGTTCACGAAGAGCCAATAAGCCAGGTCTTTGTGGGCTTCGTTTTCCTTCGCATTCGGCCAGCCGGAGGAAATCCCCAAAGGTGCAGCTGCCGCGAAGAAACCAGGGTAGGTGTGGATCAAGTTGGTCGTAACCCCGCCGCCCATCGAAAAACCAGATACATAGATGCGGTTCGGGTCTGCCAATCCGCGGTCAATCAGGTCATCGATAATAGCCTTAATATCGCTTACATGTGGAGCAGAGCCGTTGCTGTACGAAATGTTCAGAATATGGCTGGCATATTTGTCGGGATTCTCCTCCATTTTCTTCATGAGGGCAACCGAACCGTTCGCGGACTTCATCGATGCTTTCTGGTCGATATGTGCCTGCGTGCCGCCGCGTGAGAAGCCATGGGTATAGACATACAGCGGCAATCCATGTATTTCATTGCCGTCTTCATCCTTGTGAAGGTAGAGCGCATAATGGACCGCATCGTTCGAATGGGGTGTGAATTTGTCAAGGATGGGATTGACCACCTTTTCTTGTTTAAAGACGGCGTTCGCGATCGGTTCGCCTTCCGTCAGCACAATATCGCCGTTTAGCACGATGTGGTAATTTTGCAGGGTTGAGTTGCTGCCGTCCAGGGTTGTATTGCCGCCGACTTCGGTATAGAACTCAAGCTCAACGACGATGTAACGGCCGCTTTCCAATCCTTCCTGATAATCCGGCGAAGGGCTTACTTTCCCAAGATAACCGCGTACATTCGGTTCGTCATTGGCGTATACTCTAGAGATGGTGCGTTCACCTTCGAAGACCACTGTATTACCGTCTAAGGTCGTGTTTCTGGCGGACACAGTAAACAAATCCGGATGAAGTGCGGAGCCCAGCGCTTCCCGTCCTTCGCCCAAGTCGATGATGACAGCTGTTGTATACTCGCCTCTGGCAAAGTTGTCGTTCCATACGATGAACGGAATCTGATCGGCGGTTGGGTCATCTTGGAAGGTCACGTCGATGTGATGATCGGCGCTGACCGTTAAGGAGAACGTGTTATCGTCGGCTAAGGCCACAGCTTCGCCGTCCACCGTTACGGCATCCACGATCTTGCCGTGATCAGGAATCACGGTAAAGGTGATCGTCTCGCCGCTTTCCCTTCTCATCACATTGCCGGGAACTTTAGGCAAGATGGTGCCGCCTATATCCGTCGAGATGATGACGGAATGTCTGGGATCCGCTTCTTCGGCTTCGATGAGCTTCACACTGTTTCTAAAGGAAGCATCGCTGTTAAAGCCCGCATCCGGTTCACCGAAAGCGGAAACGACTTCATAGCGGTCCGCACCGTTTTCCGTCGAGTTGTTGATGTTCACTTCGAAGGTCAGCTTGCCGCCCGGCTCCAAGATCACGTCGCGTTTGGGGATTCTCATCTCCACGATGTATCCGGTGCCCGTGATTTCAGTCCATGCAGCTCTGTCCGTATGGGACTGTCCTGAGAATACGCCCGTTGCACTGACCCGCCATTGGTTGGAGCCGCTGGATCCCCGGCCGACGAAAAACTCTACGCTGTCGTACGTGTGATCAAGACCAGGTCCCACATACAGATTGCTGTCCTCGACAACGACGCGGGCATACACGTAGTCATCATCCCAGAGGATCTTGACGGTGCCTGTCGCACGGGGTCTTGGATCATCGGGAACCGTGCTTTTATTAATGGGATACTCCTTCGTCTTAGACCACAGCGGATCGTTGGATCCGAGCTCAGGAGTACCGTACATGGCGGTCGGACCATCCTCAGCGGGCACGCCTGCTTTATTCTGCGAGAACATCCAATCGAAGATGTCGGTATAGTCATTGTTCCAGTCCGGCAAGTTCGGGGACTGTGCTGTTGGAGCGATGCTCCAGGTCTCCCCGGTAAACGGGTTCTCCATCGTAATCCGGTTATAAAGCACGGCTGCTTCTACTTCGTGCGCGATATAGTCAAGCAGGGGAGGGGTTTTGTCCGGATCTGGTCTCTGAGTCGGCTGATCATATTGATTGTACGGCCAGGTAAGCGCCTCATTGCTCTCAAATCGAGAAGCTCTTGCATTGGTCATTTTCGGCATATTCTTAGCTATGAAATCATCAAGATTCGTCTGATAGATGCCAACGTTATGAGCATTTACAAAGATCCAGTAGGCCAGATCTCTATGGGCTTCGTTTTCGCTCGCTGCCGGTGAGCCGAATACTGGGGCCAATGGTGCAGCTGCTGCGAAGAAGCCGGGATAAGTATTGACCAGGGTGTTCGTATATGCGCCGCCCCATGAAAAGCCCGACGCATAGATGCGGTTGGGATCGACGAATCCGCTTGCAACTAAATCGTCGATGACTTTCTTCACATCACCTGTATCTGGAGTAGAAGTGCCAATATAGGAAATATTCAGAATATGGCTGGCATATTTGTCGGGATTTTCTCCCATTTTCTTCATAAGGGCAACGGAACCGTTGGCGGACTTCATCGATGCTTTCTGGTCGATATGTGCCTGGGTGCCGCCGCGTGACATTCCGTGAGTATAGACAAAGAGCGGTAATCCTTGCATCTCTTGGCCGTCTTCGTCCTTATGAAGGTAGAGTGCGTAATTGACCGACTCATAGTTATGGGGTGTGAACTTATCAAGGATGCGATTGACCACCTTTTCTTGTTTAAAGACGGCGTTCTTGATCGGTTCGCCTTCCGTCAGCACAATATCGCCCGTTTGCACGATGTGGTAATTTTGCAGGGTTGAGTTACTGCCGTCCAGGGTTGTATTGCCGCCGACTTCTGTATAGAACTCAAGCTCAACGACGATGTAACGACCGCTTTCCAGTCCCTCTTGATAATCCGGCGAAGGGCTTTCTTCCCCGAGATAACCGCGTACGTTCGGTTCGTCATTGGCGTATACTCGGGAGATTTTACGCTCTCCTTCAAAGACCACCGTATCACCGTCTAAGGTCGTATTTCTGGCGGATACAATAAACAAATCCGGATGAAGTGCGGAGCCCAGCGCTTCCCGTCCTTCACCCAAGTCGATGATGACAGCTGTTGTATACTCGCCTCTGGCAAAGTTGTCGTTCCATACGATGAACGGAATCTGATCGGCGGTTGGGTCATCTTGGAAGGTCACGTCGATGCGATGGTCAGCGCTGACCGTCAAGGAGAACGTGTTATCGTCGGCTGGAATCACCGCTTCGCCGTCCACCGTGATGACATCCACGATCTTGCCGAGATCAGGGATCACGGTAAAGGTAAGGTCAGTGCCGTAAACAGCTCGCATCACATTGCCGGGCGGGTTCGGCTTGATGATGCCGCCTGTACCCGTCGAGATGATGACGGAATGTCTGGGGTCCGCTTCTTCGGCTTCAATGAGCTTGACGCTGTCTCTAAAGGAAGCATCGCTGGTGAAACCTGTATCCGGCTCCCCGAAGGCGGATACGACTTCATAGCGATCCCCGCCTTTTTCCGTCGAGTTGTTGATGTTCACTTCAAAGGTAAGCTTGCCCCCCGGCTCCAAGATCACGTCGCGTTTGGGGATTCTCATCTCCACGATGTATCCTGTATCCGTGATCTCAGTCCACGCAGCTCTGTCCGTATGGGACTGTCCTGATAACACACCCGTTGCACTGACACGCCATTGGTTGGAGCCGCTGGATCCCGGGCCGACGAAAAACTCTACGCTGTCAAAGGTATGATCCGCACCAGGGCCCAGATACAAATTGCTGTCCTCTACAATGACGCGGGCATATACGTAGTCGTCATCCCAGAGAATTTTGACGGTGCCTGTGGCATGGGGTCTTGGGTCATCGGGAACCGTGCTTTTATTAATGGGATACTCCTTCGTCTTAGACCACAGCGGATCGTTGGATCCGAGCTCAGGTGTACCGTACATGGCGGTAGGCATGTCATCCTCCTCTGCGCTCTCGATGTTGTCCGTACCAACAGCAGCACTGACTGGCATCAGCGGCGCCAGCATGAGCAAGCAGCAGAAAAACGAGAGAAGTTTGCGAATTCGTTTTGTCATCAATGATCCCTCCTTTTTGTCGTGTGCGTGCACGTTGTCAGAAACATGGTTTGATTGCGGACCACCCCCCTTACCAAGATATATGCACATGACTTTCACTGTATTAATTAAAAGATTTTTACCCTACAAATTATGGTATAGCATACTTTGGATAATTTACAAAAATAAACCTTAGAAAAAAGACCGCACAGAAACCTTGCGGGTGTTCTTGTCCGGTTTTCAGGCGATTCTCGCTGCCGCAGCGCCGTGCAGGCATGAGTAAAGCCGCCTGATCAGGCGGCTTTGCGGTCCGCAGGAACGATTACGCCTTCGAAGAGGCCGCCGGCTCTGTCGGCTTCGGCTTGGCCATGCTCCGCTGCGCGGTGACCAGTTTATAATAGATGCCCTTTCGCTCAAGGAGTTCATTGTGCGTGCCGACTTCCACGATCCGCCCCTTCTCCAGCACGATCAGCCGCGTCGCATGCCGCAGCGTCGACAACCGGTGGGCGATGGCGATCGTCGTCCGCCCCTTCGTTACGCGCCGCAGCGCCTCCTGGATCGCCGCTTCCGTGTCGATATCAAGGGAGGCCGTCGCTTCATCGAGGATCAAGATGCGCGGATCGCTCAGGATCGCCCGTGCGATCGCCAGCCGCTGCCGCTCCCCGCCGGAGAGATTGCTGCCGTTCTCCTCAAGCCGCGTGTCATAACCGTCCGGCAGGTTCACGATAAAATCATGCGCATTGGCCGTCTTCGCCGCGCGGATCACCTCCTCCAAGGTCGCATTCGGCTTCGAGTAGCGAATGTTGTCCAGGATCGTGCCGCTGAAGAGGAAGGTCTCCTGCAGCACGACGCCGATCTGACTGCGCAGCTCCTCCTGCTTGATATCGCGGATATCGATGCCGTCGATCGTAATCCGGCCCTCGTTCACATCATAGAAACGGGAGATGAGGTTGATCATCGTCGACTTGCCGGAACCGGAGTGACCGACGAGACCGATCATCTCTCCGGGTTTGATCTCGAGGTTGATCTCATGCAGCACCGGTTCGTAGGAGCGGTAGCCGAAGGTGACGTTCTCGAAGCGGATCCGCCCCTTAATGTCGTGGCTTACGGCGTGCTCCCGGTCGACGACCTCCGGCTTCTCATCGATCACCGAGAACACCCGGTCTACGGCGATCAACGCGTTGGCGATCCAGCGCGGCATGTTCATCATCCACTGCAGCGGACCGTAGACCATCATCGAATAGCTGCTGAACTGGACAAGCTGTCCGAGGGTGAATTCGCCTCGCGTGATCATGTAGCTGCCCGCCATCAGCACGAGATAACTGCCGAACTGGATGAGATAGTGGGAGATCGGCGCCAAGTAGCTGTACACCTTCTCGCTGCGGAAGGAAGCCTGGGCGAAGCTGCTGTTGTACTCACGGAATCTTCGGATCTCCCGCTCTTCCTTGCCGAAGGACTTGACGACGCGGATACCGCCGAGCACATCGTGAAGGAAGGAGTTCGCATGGTCATGGATGCGGAACTGATAGTGGAACAACCTGCGCAGCACCTTCCGCCAGATCGCCACCTGCAGATAGGACACCAGCGGCGCCGGCAGCAGGACGAGCAGGGCCAGGCGCCATTCCAGCGTAAACAGGAGCACGCACACCGACGTCAGGATGATGACCTGCAGGATCGCCGTTGTGAAGATCTCCTGGATGAGATGGCGGATGCGCTCCGTGTCCCTGGTGATCCGGTTCATCAGGTCCCCCGCCCGCTGCGAGGTCAGGAAACCGAGGGAAAGCTGCTGCATCCGGCTGAACACCATATGCCTCAGGTCGGAGGAGATGCTCGAGCTCACGATGGTCATGAGACGCCCGCGGAGGATCATCAGCACATGCCCGCCGATGAGCACGATGATGAGACCGGCGATGCCGGCCGCGAACATCGTCATATCGGGGCTAAGGCCCGCCGGCGGCTGCAGCGCACCGTCAACGAGCATTTTCTCAAAATACGGACCCAGCAGCGACAGCGCCGAACCCATGATCAAGAGGGCAAAGGCTAAGAGTAGCTTGCGCCAATAGCCCTTGGCAGCGCCAAGCAGCTTGAGGAGCGCCTCCGTCTTGCTGACGCACTGCCGGCAATGCCGCGTACCGGGAACAAGCGGACCGCCGCATTTCTCACACACCGGTTCCGGCTCGTCGTTGTAGATGCGAACGGGGCCGCCGGCAGCCAGATCGTTCAGCACCTTCGCGATATAAGCATATCGGGCCGCATGCTGCATCGTCAGCCGCACGATGATCCGCTTCTCCCCCTGCTCTTCCGCTTCAAGCACGGCATTGCCGACGAGGGTGATGACCTTGTAATCCTTCGCCGCGCGGATCTCCTGCCACTCCCGCACGTTCCCATTCTCGACATAAGCCCATCGCTCCCCTCCGATGACGAAGAAGCCTTCGCTCCTCCTGCCTGCAAGGGTCAGGTCCGCAGGCACCGCATAATCGATTCGATCCCCAAGCACCTGCACCGCAGCTTCACGGTCCAGCTCGGGCAATGGGTAGTTCAGATTCATAAGCCCACCTTCTTTAAGCGTCTGCAAGAACATCCCCAGCATGCGATACTACAAGAACATCTCCAGCATGCGGTATTCCTTGGCGCTTAAATTGCTGATGTCTTCGATCTGGAAACGGTTGCCGTCCACATCGGTGATCAGCACCTTCTTGCTGCTCACCATACGAACATTGGTACCCCTGCCGACGGTGAAGCGGCAGAGGCCCGCCGACGTCTCTACACTCCAGAAGGAGTAACCGAACTCCTCTTTGATCTCCAAGATGCGCTCTATCGATGGAGCGAAGTACCTCAGACGCATATGCTTCCTCAGGAGTTCCGCCGTCTCTTCCGGGAACGCGGAGAGACAGCGGATCAGCCCAACCTCGGCATTCTCGCTCGTGCGCACCGATATGTATTCCTCCTTGCTCGTATGGGGGAAGGAACAATGGAGATAGACAACGGGATATTCCTCTTCCTGCACGCGCACAGCCAGTAGATGCCCTTCCGTCTCCCAGAACTGCGCATTGTCCTGGGTTAGATAAATCAGCTCCATCTAGATCACCTCTCTCATCTTCAGCGCCTCATCGTGCTTGCGAACCAGACCGGCATAGATCCCATTTAGCTCCATTAACTCCTCGTGGGTGCCGGCTTCCGCCACTTCGCCCTGTTCGATGACGACGAGGTAATCGGCATTGCGAAGCGTGGACAGACGATGAGCGATGGCGATCGTCGTCCGCCCTTTCATCAGCTTCTCCAGGGCATCCTGGATCTCGAGCTCCGTCTCAGTATCCAGGGAAGCCGTCGCTTCATCGAGGATCAGGATCCGCGGGTTGTGAAGCACAGCACGTGCGATGGAGAGCCGCTGCTTCTCTCCGCCCGACAAGATGTAGCCCCCCGCGCCGACGTAGGTATCATAGCCGTCTGGCAGATTCGAGATGAAATCATGGGCATTGGCGATCTTCGCTGCCTGGACGATCTCCTCGAGGGTGCAATCGGGTTTGGCATAGGCGATGTTCTCGGCGATCGTCCCCATGAACACGAACACTTCCTGCGAGACGATGCCGATGTTTCGGCGCAGCGTATCGAAGCTCAGGTCCCGCACATCGATGCCGTCGATGGTGATCCTGCCTTCGTCCGGATCATAGAGACGCGAGATGAGGTTCACCAACGTCGATTTGCCGGCGCCGGAGCGGCCCACGACGCCGATCATCTGCCCCGGTTTGACGTGGAGCGAGACATTCTTCAGCACCGGCCGGTTCGGTTCGTATCCGAAGGTGACATGGATGGCGCGGATCTCGCCTTCGATTGTCTCGCGGCGCACGGCGTCCTCCTTCTCCTGGATGTCCGGCACCGCATCTTGGATCTCGAAGATGCGCTGCGCGGCGGACATGCAGTTGGACCACCAGCCCACGATATTGTTCATGAATTGGATGGGATTGTACAGCATCGTCAGATAGTGCAGGAAAGACATGATCAGCCCGAAGGTGAAGTTCCCCTGGATCACCTGCCAGCCGCCGAAAGCCCAGAGGATGATCCCCCCAGCTTGGATGATCATGTTCAGCGTCGGGAAAACGGTGCTGCCCATCTTATTGAACCGCTGCTCCGCACGGGCGTAATAGCGGCTGCTGCGGGAGAAGCGCTCGACTTCTTGATATTCCTTGCCGAAGGCCTTCACCACCCGCGCGCCGCGCATCGAATCGCTGATCATCGCATTCATCGCGCTGATGCGGCGGTGTCTCCGCCAGGACAATCTCCACAGCCTGGGGAACACCGTGCGCATGATGAAGATCATCAGCGGCAGCGGCATGAGGCAGAGCAGGGTCAATTGCCAGTTCAAGGTGAAGAGGATCGCCGCGATGCCGATGATGTTCATCGTATTGACGATGAAATAGGGGATGCCGTCGGTGAAGAAATACTGCACATCGGCTGCGTCATTGTTCACCCTCGTCATCAGCTGGCCCGTCTGCCGCTTCTGGAAGAAAGCCAGGGACAGCCGCTGCAGCGAAGCGAAAACATCGGACTTCAGATCAAAGCCGACATTCGCCGCCAGCTTCGCTGTCTGGATGCCGAAGACAACCCCGAAGGCTAGCGCCAGCGTGCGGCACAAGATAATCAACAGGATGACCAGACCGATCTGTCCGGCGAACCGCCCGGTGCCGCCAAGCGCCTGGTCGAACAGCACCGTGCCGCTTAAGTACGGGATGATCAGGCTGGTCAGGGAGTTGAGCAGCATGAACACGATGATCAGCGCGATCGTCCCTTTATATCTGCCGGCCAGCCGCAGCAAGCGGCCGAAGATCGCGTGTTTCTTCATACAGCGCGGGCAAACCTTGCGTCCCCGCTCAGGATACAGCATACCGCAGGTCGGACAAGCGGCCTCCTTGCGCTCATCTTCCTGAATCCCCGTCTCCTTGCCCTGCTTCAATTTCTCGAAAGCGGATACAAGTTTGGACGCAGGTTCCATATGACCGTTCGTGAAGATGCCGGCCATGCGCTCTTCTGAACCACGTTCTTGCATGACAAGCATGCCGGAGGCGACCAGATTGACGACGCTTAAGCGTTCGATCTCCTCCAGCGGCCGAAAGTCCGTCTCATAGTCCTCGGCTTTCAGCTCCTCTTGTTTGTAAACGGTTTCTTTTTTGTGCAGAATGTAACCCTTAAACCGCTTCTCCCGCATCGCTTGCCGCGATCTTGGGCGGAAGAAGTACAAGCCGCGGCGCGACAGCACGGCATAGCTGATGGTGAAGCCGCTTGTGCCGGGCATGCGGTCGCAGAGCAGCCACTGCACGACCTCCTCCAAGGACAAGCCCTGAGCCGTCCATAACGTCCTCAGATCATCAGGTAATCGCTCCATAGTCCCCCTCAAACAAAAAAGGCACCTCGAAACACGTGCCCTAATTTTATATTTGGCTTGATCTTAACAAGTTTGCGCTCTGTTTACTAGGTGCTTTTTTGTACTTTATTGCTTATTTTTGACCTTTATCACTGCACCTGAACCAGCTGCCACTGCTGATTCCAGCCGCCGTTGTCCGTCCACTGGATGCTCGGCGCGCCGTCCGCCGTCGAGCGGGCTTCGATATCGATCAGCTTGCCGCTTGAGCGGTTCTCGATCTTGTACCAGCCGCCGCCGGCATCGATGAGCCGCCAATGCTGGTTCCAGCCGCCGTTATCCGTCCACTGAATATTCGGCGCACCGTCTGCCGTCGACCGCCCTTCGACATCGATGAGTTTGCCGCTTAAGCGATTGACGATCTTGTACCAGCCGCCGCCGGTATCGACGAACTGCCAGTGCTGGTTCCAGCCGTCGTTGTCGCTCCATTGGACGATGGCTGCGCCGTCCGCTGTGCTGCGCTCGAACACATCGAGCACCTTGCCGCTGTTGCGGTTAACGAGTTTGTAATAAGCATGGGGATTCAGACCGCCATCCGAACCGCCGGATACAAAACCGTCCAGCGCTCCTGTCGGCATGCCGTTCGCATACCATGCGCCTTTCTGATAATTGTCATTGTACCCGGGAGGACTTGCGGGCTCCCAGTAGAAGACCCCCTTGCCGCCGGCGCTCTGCGTCTTGCTGATGATATCGGCGATAAAGGCCTTGGCCTCATTCGGGTAATTGTAGTACATGCCGATCTCCGAGACGATGACTTCCTTGCCGTACAACTGGGTGATGCGGTTCATTGTTGTTTCTGCTTGGCTGTTGATCGTACTCCAGTTGTGCGGTTCCGGATACAGGGACATCGCCACCATATCGAAGTTTGCACCATTGTCGATGAGGCCGCCGATATTCCATTCATACAACGCGGTATCCCAGCCATTGGACAGGTGGACGATCGTCTTCGTGCTGCTGCTGACGGATTTGACCGCATTGTGCCCCGTGTTCACCAGCCACGCATAATTTCTCATATTCGTCGAAGCCCGGCCCTCCGGCCACAGCATTCCATCGTTGGTCTCATTGCCGATCTGCACCCAATCCGGCGTCACCCCTCTGGCCTGCATCGTGTTCATCACATCGACGGTATGAGCCCACACCGCATCCATCAGTTCTTGGAAGCTGTAATTGCGCCAGGCCGCCGGTTTGTTCTGCTTGCCGGGATCCGCCCAGGAATCGCTGTAATGCAGCGTCAGCATCACCGCCATCCCCGCGTTCTTCGCGCGCACGGCCAGATCCGCCGCCCGATCCTTGTTCATATAGCCGTTCATATAGTCCTCGGACGGATTCACCCATACGCGGATGCGGATCGCATTCATCTGGTAATCGTTCTTCAGGATGTCGATGACATCCCGCGTCTGTCCATTGCGATCTTTGAACGTATACCCCTGCGCCTCCAAACCGAGGATCCAGCTGATATCGGCTCCTTTGGCGAAGGCCGGAGCGGCTTCAACCTCCCTCGGCGGCACCTGCATCAGCCACAATCCGAAGATGCCCAGCAGTGAAACCCACAGTCTTAATCTTCGCATCCTTCATCCCTCCTTCATATTCGTACAGCTCTCACCGCTTCCTGTCCATCTCCTTGGTCCCGCTCCTCACCTCCTTTCCTCTGGACACCGAAGAAAGCAGGAGCATCGCACATCTCCCTTACGGCAGATCGAATGATCAACCAGGGTGCGATTCTCCTGCCCGATATCCTTCTGTTCACTCTTACGATCAACTCTTCTCTTAAGACTCTTCACACTCAGCGGCATCTCAGCTCATCCCTTCACCGCCCCATCCATCAAGCCTGAGATGAATGGTTTCTGGAAGATCAGCACAACGGCGATCAGCGGAAGCACGCTTAAAGTGGACGCCGACATCACCAGATGATAGGGCGTGCGCACGCCGCTGTCCAAGGCCTTGATCGCCACGGAGATCGTCATCTGATCCATACTGCGCAGGACAATCGACGGCCAGAAGAAGTTGTTCCACTGTTCCACGAAGAAGATGATACCGAGGGAAGCGAAGGCCGGTTTGAGATTCGGAACGACGAGGCGCGCGAACATGCCCAGTTCGCTGCAGCCGTCGATGCGCCCCGCTTCCAGGATCTCATCGTGGAAGTCCGCACAATATTGGCGCATGAAGAAGACGCCGAAGGCCTTCGCCATCCCCGGCAGGATGACTCCCCACAGGTTGTTAACCAGGCCGATCTCCCGATACATCATGTACAGCGGGATGACCGAGGTCTCGATGGGGATCATCAGGGAAGCGAGCACGAACAGGAACAGGATGTTCTTCCCTCTGAAGGTATACTTGGCAAAGGCGAATCCCGCCATCGTCAAGAAGGTGAGCGCCCCGAGGGTGTACATGCCGGCAGCGAAGATGCTGTTCCACAGAATTCGCCCGTACCCGTAGCTTGTGAACAGTTCGGTGAAGTTGTTCCACTGCAGGACCTGCGGGATCCACACCGGCGGTTTGACGAAGATCTCGCTCTTGTCCTTGAGCGAAGAGCTCATCATCCAGTACAGCGGGAACAAGAGCAGTAAGGTCATCGTGATGAACAGAACGTGTACAAGCGCACTGCTTACAGCGCGTGGTCCTAATCTTCTCATCTCATAAATCCCCCTAATCCTTGAAGACGCGAAGCTGCAAGATCGTAAGCAGCATCATGATGAAGAAAAAAGCAACCGCGATCGCTGAGGCATAGCCGAAGCTTAGGTTCATGAAGGCTTCCTGGTACAGATAGAGGATCGGCGTCATCGTCGCATACAGCGGCCCGCCGTTCGTGAGCACGTAGGGTTCCGTGAACAGCGCAAAGGTGCCGATCGTGGACAGCACGGAGCAGAACAAGAAGATGCGCCGCATATTCGGCAGCGTGATGCGCCAGAAAGCCTGCACACCATTTGCTCCGTCCACATACGCCGATTCATACAGCTCGCGCGGAATCGTCTGCAGCCCTGCGAGGAACAAGATCATGTTGTACCCCGTCCAGCGGTACAAGACCATCAGCGCTACGGATACCCGTGACCAGAACTCCGTCTCCAGCCAGCCGATCGGCTCCTGGATGAACCCGGCGCTGAGCAGCAGCGTGTTGACGAGACCGTCTTGTTTGTTAAACAGCAGAGAGAAGACGAAGACGATCGCCACGACGTTGATCACATTCGGCAGGAAGATCGAGGTGCGGTAGAACCCCTTGGCCCGCATCAGAGGCCGGTTCAAGAGCACCGCTAAGGTGAGAGCTAAGAACAACATCAGCGGCACATGCAGCACGAAGATGATGACGCTGTTCCACAGCGTCTTCCAGAACAATTGGTCCGCCAGCAGCCGTTGGAAGTTCATCAGTCCCACGAACTCTCTGTCTTCGAACCCGTTCCAGCGCGTCATGCTGGTATAGAAGGAGAAGATGAGCGGGATGAAGGAGAACAGGAAGAATGACAGAAAGAACGGCAGGATGAGCACATAGGGAGCTGCTTTGTATTGGAACTGCCATCTGCGTCCGAACATCGTAACTTCACTCCTGTAAGTTAGTCGGGGGATCCTGCGCGATCCCCCGTTCAACCGGCTGTGCCTTTACTGTACCTGCTGCACCCTTTGTTGTAACCTTTATTGAATCAATTTGTCCTTGATCTCTTGCTCCGCTTCCGCGAAGGCTTGTTCGACGGAAACATTGTTCAAGAACACCTTGGCGAAGGCATTCGTCATGATCTGATTCGCCATAGGGAAGTTCGCGGTGTAGGACTGCGGATAGATCTCCGTCACCGCCTCGGCGAAGATGCTGCGGATATCCTGGCCGCCGAAGTATTCGGATGGCTGCTGGAAGCGTTCGTCCTCATAGATCGGTTCGTAAGAGGCGAACAACCCGCCGTCCACTGTCATGTTCAACTGGGATTCCGCCCGGCCGAGCATGAATTCCACGAAGGCCCATGCCTCTTCCGGGTATTTGGAATTCTTGTTAATCGCCATGTTCGAACCGCCGTCGTTCGCACTGCTGTACGGGTCATCCAGCGACCATTTCGGCATCTTCGCAACGGCCCACTTGCCGGCGTAATCCGGCGCGACCTGTCCGGACAACACCCCGTCGAACCACGAGGCACCGACGATCGTCGCTACGTTGTCCTTCAGCCCGTTCAGCCACGAATCGCTCCACGGCTCCGCATCATAGACGAGCCCTTCTTCCATGAACTTCTTCAGATACTCGCCGATCTCCACCACTTCCGGCGTATTCAGCGTCACATTGCCCTCTTCATCGAAGTACCACAGACCGCGCTGCCACATGATCGTCTCGAAGAAGCGGTTGTTGGAGGCCGTCTGCGAATCGCTGTACATGTAGACGCCGGTTTTCTCCTTGATGATCTTGGCGGCTTCATAATAGTCCTCGAAGGTTTGGATCAGCTCTCCAACCTCATGCGGCTCGCTGGGCAGCCCCGCTTGTTCGAAAATGTCCTTGCGGTAGAACATCACGACGGGACCGCTGTCCCAGGGCATCGCATAGATGCGTCCGTCCTTCTCCGTATCCGGCCATTTGAAGGCATTCATCTTGTCGCGGTACGGCTCGACCCGGTCCGTGATATCCAACAGGGAGCCTACCTCGACGAGACGCGAGAGCTGGCTGGACTGCACGGCGATCACATCGGGCACCGCATCCCCGGAAGTGCTGGCCACGAGGAATTTGTTGAAGACATCATCGGTGCCGTTGATCTGGTACTCCACTTCGATATGCGGATACTCCTTCTCAAACGCCTCCATATTCAAGTCCAGGGCCGTCTTGGCGCTGTCCCATACCCAGACGATGATCTTTACTTTCTCCCGGCCCTCCCCATTCGTTCTTTGATTCGACGTCGATTTGCTGCCGTCGCCGCTGCACGCGCTGATGATGAGCATCAGAGCCAGCAGCACAAGCAGGATAATCTTCCGTTTCAATGGACTTTCCCCCTATAAATTGAACTTTGTTCATCTCCATGGTAATGTTTTTGTAAGCGTTTTTACATACAAGAGTTGTTTGATTTTGTCGTCGATTTGTACGCTGGAAGTTCGATGGGTGGTTTTTGTTCGGTTTTGTCACCAACTTGTTCGGTTCGCCGGACTTCATCTTGCCGTCTTCCTCGAAGACGGGTATGTTATAGACTAAAAGGGGGAGTGTACGGAGGTTGCGATGAGAGTTAGATGAAAGTGATAAGCTTGCGGTGGAAGTTATTGATTTATTTTGCTATTAGTGCCTTCATCCCGGTGCTGCTGCTCGGCCTGTCCTCTTATCTTCAATCCTCGCACTTCGTGCAGGCCCAGTTCGGCCGTTACGGTGAACATGCCGTGGAACAGATGAGGATCTTGATGGATGAGCGATTCCAACAGATGAACCTCGTCGCAGCCAGTGTGATCGCTTATCTCGCCGATCCCCAGACGGCGCCGCTTACGGGGCAGGATCCTGTGTCATATGCCGAACTCGAGCGCGAGCGGGAGATCGGACAGGTGCTGAACATGCTCAACCACAGCTTCCCATCGATCATCTCAACGAATATCATCACGCAGTCCGGGAAGATCTACGGCAGCAATCTGCTGCAATATGAGAACTTGATCAAGAGCGACTGGTGGCAAAGCATGAATACGCTTACTAAGCGAAGGTATTGGAGCAGCTTCCACGATATCGATTACTACAATCCCTACAGCATCTCGCCGGGAACAGCGATCAGCCTGGTCATCCCTTTGGACGAAAAATATAACGTACCCGCGGACAGCTGGCTGCTCGTCGATGTGCGGGCAGAACCGATCCTCGAGATCTTCCGAAGCTTCGAAGAGGATACTGGAGCAAGTCTGACGATCACCGATGCCTTTGACCGCATCGTCTATCAGACAGGCAGCGGCCGCGTCCCCCAGGATGATGACATCGTCTGGACGACTCAGCTGAAGACCACCGGCTGGAAAATCCGTGCGAACCTGCCCTATGCCGTGTTTAACCGCTCCTCTTCCGTCATCCTGCAGAACACAGCGTTCTTCGCTGCCCTGTCCTTCATCCTCTCGCTGCTTGCGGCCATCGTCTTCGCATCCCTCGTCTCCCGCCGCTTGAAGCGGCTGAACCAATCGATGCGGGATTTCGGCTTAGGACGCATGGATACGAAGATCGAAGTCAGCGCGGCGGACGAGATCGGGCAGCTGGAGAAGCGGTTCAATACGATGAGCGAACAGATCCATATGCTGATCCAAGATATCGAACGCAAGGAACAGGCGAAGAAGGAGGCGGAGCTCAGCGCCCTGCAATACCAGATCAACCCGCATCTGCTCTTCAATACGCTGAACAGCATCCAATGGAAAGCAAGGCTCGCCGGCGACCGCGATGTGCCGCGGATGCTCTACCATCTGACGGCCATGCTGCAGAACAATCTCAACATCACGGAACCGCTGGTGACGATCCGCAAGGAGCTCGAGACGATCGAGCATTTCCTGGAGATTCAACGGAGCCGCTTTGGAGCGGTGTTCACCTGTGAAACGAAGATCGAGGAAGACTTGGAGGACGGGCTGATCCCGCGGATGAGCCTGCAGCCCCTGTTCGAGAACATCTTCTTCCACGCCTTCACCGACGGTGCAGGCAGGATTCAGTTGGAGATCGCGAGGGACGGTAAGGATTGGGTGAGGCTGGAGCTGGTGGATGACGGCGCCGGCTTCCCCGCTGCATTATGGAGCGGTGATGGACGGCTGCCAAGCGGTGCTCAGGAGGGCAGACAAGGGGGCACACAAGAGGGCGGTCATGATCAGCACGTCGCCAGACGAGGCGGTCTGGGATTAGCCAACGTAGCCGGTCGGTTTAAGCTGCACTTCGGAGAGAGTTGCGAATTCCAACTGCACTCCGAACCCGGCCGCGGCAGCAAGGTAACGATCCGCTGGCCGCTTAGGAAGGAGGATGGACATGGACAAGCCGATCAACGTCCTGATCGTGGATGATGAGCTGCTCGTCAGGCAGGGCCTGCGCTCGACCATCGACTGGGCGCGCTATGGCATGCAGGTCGCAGGAGAAGCCGCGAACGGTGAGGCGGCGCTGGACCTCTATGAACGGCTGCAGCCGGAGGTCATCATCACCGACATCGTCATGCCGCGCATGGACGGAATCGCGCTGGCCAAGGAGATTCGCAGGCGCGATCCGCACTGCAAGATCCTGTTCTTGAGCTGCCACGGTGAATTCACCTATGCGCAAGAAGGCATCCGCGTAGGGGCAGCCGGTTACGTGCTCAAGACGTCCTTGGACCATGATGAGATGCACGAATACCTCAGCTCGATCGCCCATGAAGTGCAGAAGCAGCAGCAGGAAGAGGCCGTTCGGCATCATCGTGGAACGGGACTGCCAGAACACTCAGGCGCCGCTTCCACTGCCTCGCTCACGGCGCTGTGGAGGCGGTGGCTCACCCGCCGCCACCCGGAGGACGAGCAGCGGCTGCTCGCCCGGGTGAAGGAATGGTGGCCGGATGCAGAGGGCAAGTGGATCGATATCGCCTTGATCACCGCCGAACACGAACAGCATGTCCTTGCCGATGATGCAGAACTCCTGCCTGCTTGGCAGCCGGCGATGCTGCTGTCCTTCCTGGACACAACGGGCCAGCGCATCGCCGCAAGCACAGCGGAGCTCTGGCCGCTCCTCGAGAGCCGCTTGATCGCAGCTAAGCAGCGCGTTCCCAGCCTCGTCTGGCGCTGCCGTCCTGCCCGCCGGCTGGAGGAGGTGCTGCAGAACTGGCTGCGGCTCCGCCAATATCGCAAGATTGAGCTGAAGTATCTTATTCCGGCACGCCTCGAATCCGATGCCGTGCTGACGGCAATCGAATATATCGAGGACCGCTTGGCGGAAGGACCCAGCACAGCGGAGATCGCAGAGCATGCGGGGATGAGCCGCAGCCATTTCAGTCTCATGTTCAAGAAGGAGACGGGTTGCAGCCTGATCGAGTTCATCTATAAGATCCGCCTCGAGCGGGCCTGCCTGCTCCTGGAGACAACGGATCTCAAGGCCCATGTCATCTCGGAGAAGGTCGGCATTCATAACTTCAAGCACTTCAGCCGCTGGTTCAAACAGATGACAGGACTCACCCCCACGGAATACCGACAGACGAGACGGAGTGCGCCAGCTTTAAGCGCACAACAAACAACGGCACTGACCAACACGCCCGGCTGACGATGTTGGTTCGTGCCGCTTTTATTTCATCGGGATATCAAGGATCCGGCTCTGCTCCACTATGTTCACAAAACGCCCCTCAGTCTCATCCCAGTGATAGGTAAGTTGCAGGAACTTCTCCTCGATGATCTTGGTTCCTGCATCCGAGATGATCCTCTCTTCCTCCTTGCCGTGTACATAGATCACCGGCTCGCTGTCAGGCTGCATGAAGGATGGAGGCAGGGTATAGGATAGCGTTCGCCGCCGCTCAATGATTCCCTCTTCCGTTTCCCTTGCGGAGGTATTGGCTGTCTCCAGCTCCCATACCCGCTTAGTCTGCGCTCCACTCAACAGATACATCACCGTATGCCTTTGCATCACACCCGTATCGGCGGGAACATAAACATCCACGGTGACCAGCGGGCCCTTATGAAATCCCTCGTGAAGTCCAACATGATAGATATCCCGGCCGAGCAGATCCGTGAAGACAAGCTCCAGCCGGTCTTCCTCACGGCCAAATACGGTGAAAACCGAGCCACCGACGGCATCGCTTAGCCAGGCGGCCAGATGAACATCATCAAGAACCAGCATCGGAAGCTCCGCTTTCGCGAACTCATCCCAACTCATCCGCCAATCTTCTCTGAGGACCGTTGCAGCCTCAAAGATCTGCTCTCTCACGAACATCATGAGATCTTGGTCGAGCAGCTGGTGCTTTTCTTCTCGATCGGAATCTTGCTTGTCATATCGCAATAGAAGCTGTCCTATCTTCGTCCGCGGATCATCCATCTTATATTTGCCGTCTCCGTCATCATCCAGATAGAAATACAGCATCACCTGATGATGAATCGGCGGCTGTCGAAGCTCAATCCTGCTTTCAAAATGCCCCTGCTCATCCGTATAGATGATCCCTTCCCCTAGGTACGTATGTCCGTCTTCTGCAAAATAAATAAAATAAGGATGATCTGCATGATGAAGAACACCCGAGATCACAAACTCATCACCGACCACCGCATCTTCCTCTGGAGCAAATACCTCGAGATAGGCTTCTTGCTGCTCCGTGCAGCCGGCCGCTATGATACTAATACCTAATAAAATCAGCAATCGGATCAACATCACTTTTATCGACTTCATCTTCCTCTCCTTGTTCCTCCCACTACATCCATACACCCCCTATTATACTAGATAACGACAAACTGCAACAAAAATATTGGGGCTGTCCTCGTCTTACACGACTATGACGCCTCCTCGCATCCTGAGTCGACAACTTCTGTCGTCTCGCACGCCTGCGACGCCTTCGCGCATCCTGAGTCGACAACTTCTGTCGTCTCGCACGCCTGCGACGCCTCCGCGCATCCTGGGTCGACAACTTCTGTCGTCTCACGCACCAAATCTCCTCGCCAGCATGTTCATACCATACATAAAGAGGCTGTCCATTGGTCAGTTTTCACTGACTTATTGGACAGCCCCAATGACATGCATCATATAAGTACTAGCATGAACCCGGAAGCCTAGCCAACGATCTCCCAGAAGGACTGCTTCGGCTTGCCTTCGAGATCGAACACGAGAGGCCAGTTCTTGCGTCCGCGCACCGGGAAGTTATCCAGCCACGTGTAGTTGTCCGCCACTCCCCAGAAAGTGACGGAAGTGATATGCCCTTTGTACTCTTTGAAAAGATCGAAGATCTGCCTATACCGCTCAGCCTGCTTCTCCAGCATCTGCTCCGTCGGCGCTTTGAGGTCCGTGCGCTTGTCATCATGCATGAAAACGGACATATCCAGCTCCGTGATATGGAGTTTGAGACCTAAGCTGGCATAGCGTTCGATCGCCGCGCGGATGTCATCCAGCGACGGGGATTCAATATTCCAGTGCGCCTGCAGGCCCACGCCGTGGATCGGCACATCGCGGTCCAATAGGGACTTCACCAGTGTATAGATCTTCTCTCGCTTCACCGGATCGGATTCGTTGTAATCGTTGTAGAACAGAAGTGCATCCGGATCCGCCTCATGGGCGTATTGGAAAGCCCGCGCGATGAACTCCTCGCCCCCGATCTCAAGCCACGGAGAGGGCCGAAGCAGTTCTTCCCCCTTGTCCGAGATCGCTTCATTGACAACATCCCATGCATAGATCAGCCCTTTGTAACGGCCGACAACGGTGTCGATATGGGCTTTCATCCGAGCAAACAGCGTATCCCGATCCGCCTGTCCGCCGCGGCCGTCCTCGAATACCCAGCGCGGCGTCTGGTTATGCCAGACCAACGTGTGTCCGCGTACCTTCAAGCCGTTCGCGGCGGCAAAGTCCATAAGCTCGTCAGCATGCTGGAAAGTAAACTTGCCCTCCTCCGGCTGCAGGCGTTCGAACTTCATCTCATTCTCCGCTGTCAAGCTGTTAAAGTGAAACTTGATCAGCTCTTCTTCGCGCTTCAAGGTGATGGGATTCACTGCAGCTCCGATTAAGAAATGGTTCTTAAACACCTCACGGAGCTTAGGAATGGACTGTGAATTGCTGGTCATGAACAGACCCTCCCTTATGGATATATCCTTCTATAAAGCCATCTATTAAACCTGATCTGTAACCCTCAGACCTATTAATAGATCTTGCGGCCGTGTTGATCCGCAATACCGGATTTGCGATAGAAGTAGGTATTGATTACATCCCGCCACTCCTTGGCATGTTCCGCTTGCTCCAACAGCCGTTCCAGCACGCTTTCGTAGCGCTCCGCATCGATCTTCCCTTCAAGGCTGCGCCATCTCTCCACCAATTCTGCTGCCTGTTCAACTCCCTCGAAGTGGGTATCGTAGATATGCTGGATGACGGTCTTCCCGGAATGCAGCACATGGGTATAAGGAACATGATGGAAGAATAGCAGCAGCTCATCCGGGCATTCCTCCAGCGATTCATAACGGGAAGCATGCGGCTCATGGTACTGTGCTGTATAGCCTGTTCCCGTCTTCACCGTGCGGTCGACGCCGATGCCATGGCAGTCTGCGAAGTGATAAGTTCCCCAGCGTGAATACTCATAGCCGTCCACATTCGGGCCGTAGTGATGACCCGGGTTCACCATCCAGCCGACGCCGAGCGGCGCTGTATAGTTCTCATAGATGGACCAAGACTCCAGCAGCATGCGGCTGATCGTCTCCACCACCTGCGGATCATGGCCGAAGGTGATCCTCACCCATTCATCGGTGATCTCCTCTGACGTGAGCGTCGGCTTCCAAGCAAGGCGGCCGTAACCGTAGAAATTCGCCTGAGCCAACAGATGCCCCGTCCAGTTCTCATCATTGCCGATGTTCGCCACCCCCGCGAAACCGCCGAGCGGGCGATTGAACAGCTCGCCGGAGACCGTCCGCGCCACTGTCGATCCTTCTCCAGCCGCATAGGTGTCAAAGTCGACGACTTCCTTCCACTGCGGAACAAGATAGCAGAGATGGATCTGCTGCCCCGTATATTCCTGGGTGATCTGCAGTTCCAGCATCTGATTCGTGCGCGTCAAGCCGCCGAACAGCGGGGATACCGGCTCCCGCACTTGGAAATCCATCGGCCCGTTCTTAATCTGCAGGATGACGCGCTCATGAAAACGGCCGTCCAGCGGTCGGAAGTGATCATAGGCCGCCTTCGCACGATCCGTCGAGCGGTCCCGCCAGTCCTGCATGCAGTTATAGACGAAGCAGCGCCAGATGACGATGCCGCCGTAGGGCTCCAAGGCTTCGGCCAGCATATTCGCGCCGTCGGCATGATCGCGTCCATAGGTGAATGGCCCCGGACGATGCTCGGAATCCGCTTTCACCAAGAAGCCGCCGAAGTCCGGAACATGCTCATAGATCTCCTTCGCGCGATCCTGCCACCAACGTCTCACCTGCGGATCGAGGGGATCAGCGGTCTCAAGCCCTCCGGCCTGGATCGGCGCCGCGAAGTTGATGCTGAGGTAGAGGCGAATCCCATACGCCCTGAACACTTCTGCAACGCGCGCCACCTGCGGCAGGAATTCCTTCGTGATCAGCTTCGTCTCCGTCTCATGGACATTGACGTTGTTGATCACTACGGCATTCAGCTGCACAGCTGCCATCAGCCTTGCGTAATCGCGAATACGGCTTAAGTCTTCGATAAAGGCATGATCGCGGTAGAAGATCGATTCTCCGGCATAGCCGCGCTCGATGCTGCCGTCCATGTTATCCCAGTGGTTGATCATGCGAAGTTTGTTCGCTGGATTCTCAATCACCGACAGGTTATCGATCCGCCCTCTCGTCTGCAGGATTCGCAAGAAATGGAACACCCCGTACAGCACGCCTTTGCTTGTCGTCCCTGCAATCACGAGTTTGCGGCTGCCGCCGGATATTACCGTATGAAGCAGATAGCCTTCTTCATCAACCTTCGCAGCTTCATCCTTATCAATCAATCCGGCAATCTCCGGCTCGTCCAGGGTGCCGGCGAGGAGTGCTGCATCCCCTGCTGTGTCCGTCAGTTCAGGCTGCTGCCCGAGCATCGCTTGGAGTCCTTCCAGCAATTCCTCCTGCGCCGAACGCAGCACGGGATCTTCTGCGACATTCCCCGCTGCATAAATCTTGCTGCACAGCTGAACATATGCTTCTGCCAGTTCAGCAGGCAGCTTCTCATATCTCAACCACGCCTGATATGCTGTACTTGCATAACGCTCGCTGCCAACACTGTTTCTGATTCCTGCTTTGTTGTTTGTCGTCAATTTGCATCCCCCGATAATCGAAGTTGTGATAATCAGAGATGTTTTCTACAACATCTGTATTCAATAATTGTATATGACGAACCTCAAATTGCCCATAGATTAACTAGAGATGATTTGTATTTATTAAAGATTTATCTTGGATTCGAGCAAGGGATGCGATAACTCTCAACCGGTCCGTAATAGGAATAAGGAAGCGGAACCTTAGATAGAACAAGCTTCTGCAAGACCAAACCGGCGTCCAGGCCGTAGAAACGCAAGGTATGGAGCCCTGCTGACAGCCTATGCGCGGTGGTTGAGAGATGGATGTTCTCCAGTACGCCGCGCCCCCACGAAGACGATTCACCGGCAACGAAGTCTTCCGGCAGCGTATCCGCCATGACCGGCTCTTCGCCGTCGAAGGAGACCGCATAGCGCAGTCGGCTGTCCGCGAATAAGTTGTTGGTCGGTGCCGTGTACGCGGTCAGCGTGTAATCCCCATCCTCCTTCACCCAGATGCGATACTCCAGATAAGGAGCCTCCTCCGGCCGCGGAAAGGACACCGTCGTCGGGAACATCTTGAGGGAGGACAAGGTCCGGCCGTACCCTTCGATCACCTTCCACTCTGCCTGCGGCACGGCAGCACGGCGCACGGTATGCTCGGCTTCAATCGAGACGATCCCGCCGGTCTCGATGAACGTCCCCTCAGGTATGCCGTGCACATCGATGAGCTCGGCCTGTACCCGCACCTCTACCTGCTGCCCGGCGCCTTTGATCGTCAGCGTGCCCTCGGCACTTTCCGTCAGGCGGTCCCAATCCACAGCCGCTTCGATCATGATGCCGTCATGCACCGTGCCCTGCCACTTATTCGAGCCGGAGAGGCTGCCTTCCCTTGGGATCGGCTCCGTTTGCTCCGCGATGACCAGCCAATCCACATCCGCCTCGATGGTGCATGGAAAGGGATCCGCACCCTCGTTACTGACCGTGAGCGTCCGCACTTCTTTCATCAAGTTCGTGAACGCAGGGAGCGCTGCTGTCCCTTCAGCAAACCCTTCCTCCTGTCCCTGGACATCAACGATCATCCGCGAGCCCGGCTTGGGCTGCACCCTGCTCACTTGCGGGTAACTCCAACCTTCGGCATTCCATCGGACGTAGCCGACGTGCGGCGAGGACATCATGCCCCGCCACTTGCCGTTGGACAACAGATAGTTGTACTCGTCCTGCAGCTCGATGTCCCTGGCGATCGCCTGTTCCACATATCCGGCATAGCGGTTGGCGAGCGTGCTGGGCAGCTCGCGGTGCGCATACTTCCGGTTATAGGCGGCATAGATCTGCATCTTCTTCACATTCGCCGAGGCAACCGCGGGATAATACACCAGCTGATAATAAGCATCCCGAAGCGATACGGGCATCCTCTGATAATGCTGCTCCGCTTCCCGCTCCAACTGGATGGCTCGCGCCAGCTCGCGCTCCGCCTCGCGGTCAACGTGCAAGCTGTAGGTATCCGGATAAGTCACCTCGGGCTTGCGGTTGCCATTCATCCGCGTATAGCCGGTCAGCACCTTGGCGATGCCGTCCAAGGTTTCCTGATCTTCAACTGCATGGCCGAATTGCTGGCGGCACCACCTGCGCGTATATTCTTTCGTTCGATTCAGTCCCTGGGCGCCCCATGTATCATAGTCATAAGCAAGGTCCATAAAATACGAAAGCGGCAGCTCCATCGGTTTCAGATCGCCGACATTGACGATCCACAGCTCCCGGATTCCGTAATCATAGGCCATCGTCATCTGTTCCCAAATCTTCTGAAGCGGAATCGTGTTGACCCATTCATAGGATACGGGGCCCCCGTGATAATCGAAGTGATAATACAGCCCCCAGCCCGCGGGGCGATCGCGATCCTCCGCCCTTGGCAGCGTGCGTACATTGCCGAAATTATCATCGGACAGCATGATGATCACATCATCTAAGACATCCCAGTCCTTCAGTCCGGGAACATCCTCTGTGCCGTGCCAGAATTTCTCTACTTCCTTATAGATGACCAGCGTCTGCGGCGCATCTTGCAAACCGTGCTTACGCAGGATCTCCTTCTGCGTCAGGATGATGTCCTTGAGTCTCTCGATATTCTCCTCGACGGTGCCGCCCAGGGCCGAGTCCCTTTCGCCCCGCATTCCCAAGGTGATGATGCTCTCAAACTCGCGATTGCGCTTCACACCGTCTTCCCAGAAGCGTGTAATCGCCTCCCGGTTCTTCCCGAAGTCCCAATCATAGCGGTCCGTATACTGACGATACACCTTCCCCCACTCTTCCCCGGCGCGGAACATCGGCTCATGGTGGGAGGTGCCCATGATGATGCCGTAGGCATGGGCCAGTTCGGCATTGGCGAGCGGATGACGCTTGCCGTCTTCACTGAAGACCGCGCTCCACATCGCCGGCCACAGATAATTGCCCTTCAGGCGGAGAAGCAGTTCGAACACATATCGGTACATATCCTCGTTAAAACCGCCGAAACGGTTGTTCGTCCATGTACCGAAGGAAGGCCATTCATCATTGATAAAAAATCCCCGATAACGAATCGACGGTTCCTTCGAGGTCACCTGCAGCTGCTCCATCGGCAGCAGGATATCCCGCCGTTTCTTCGGTACCACATCTCCCCAATAGACCCAAGGACTTACACCGATCATTTCGGACAAGTGATAGATCCCATAGAAGGTGCCCCGTTTGTCGCTGCCCGCGATGACGATCGCTTGCTCCACGCCCTCAAACGGGTGTTCCAACGGGCGAATCATATACGTTTCCCGTTTGCCCTGGATCGCTGCAGCATCGATCCGTCCTTCTGCCGCCAAAGCATCGATCAATCGGTTATTGCCAAGGGATCCGGCGATCACCGCAATCTTGCTCAGCTCCTTGGCATCCGTCACGATGACGGGCCTGATGCCGGTGATCAGCTCAACATCTCCGGCAAAGGATGCAGCAACCAAGCTCATTCCGTCATAATCCCGGCCCTCGGGGTCGATATAGATTCTTGCTGCCAGCCCTTTCTGTACCAGAGGGAAAATCCCTTTGCTTGTCTGTTCGTGTGTCCTATGTTCCACTCCGTTTCCTCCTTTGTGTTGTCTTTTTTGCATAACCGTTTATGATAAAAATAGCGGGGTGATGCTATGAATACCGAGAAATATCAATACTTGGTCCCCTATGTCTTCTTGTTCGCCGAACGCCGCTGCTATCCAGACTGGGTGATCGAGAGACGTCTGAACAACTTTCATGACTTAACCTTCGTGGTCGGCGGCAAGGCTTGCTACATCGTCAACGGTGTTGAGTACATCGTAGAAGCCGGGGACGTGATCTATATACCAAGCGGTTCTACCAGGGAGGCATACACCTTTCAAGAGTCGCCGATGGTGGCCTACCCCTTTAATTTCCACTGGGCAGAACCGAACAATCATATCCCCCTTCCTTTACAAGTTGTGAACAAGAATCTCATCTCCAAAGAGATTCTGGATTATATTCGCGAATTCAAACAGGTCTGGATGAATCAACAGCCCTTCTATCAAATCCAGGCGCGGGGCATCTTCGAAGTGATCATCGCCCGCCTGCTCAGCAACTACTACCGTATGTCTGATGCCCATACGGATCCGCGCATTAAGAAGATCACCTCTTATATCGCCGATCATTATTCAGAGAATATCACGATCAAAGATCTGGCTGAGATGGTAGATCTGCATCCAGTATACTTAGGTAAGTTATTCAAGCAATACACCGGTTCCACCTTCAAAGAGTACCTGAACCGAATTCGCATCAACAACGCGGAGATGATGCTCTCATCGGGAGGTTTTACCGTTACCGAAACAGCGGAACGCTGCGGATTCTATGATATCTCTTATTTCAGCAATCTCTTCAAAGCCATGAAAGGGTATCCGCCGTCAGCGGCCAGAAAATATTAACAGGGGGACGGATCGTCCCCCTGGGATCTTTGTGAATGCGATCCCATGCTGCGGCGGTCTTATTGACCGGTCTTATTGCCCCCATACCTCGTCAACGGCAGCTTGGAACGGCGCTTTGTACTTTTCGATCAGCGTCGATACCGATACGCCGTCGCGCAGTTCGCCTAGGAACTCATAGTAAGGCAAGGACGGATAGTAATCGATCTGCTCGATCACCTTGAAGCTTTCGACAGCCCGCCTTGCGTTGTTGATATCGTCTTCGTTGGAGAAGATCCTTTCGAACGAGGCTTGATGGGGATAGTCATAGATGGATTCGATGTCGTAGATTTTCTCCCAGATATACACGAGCTGCTCCGGATTCTCTACGGCTCTTGGAATGGCGTAATAGTTCGGAATCGTATTATGCGAATGGTACATCGTGGCGCTCGGTCCCTTCGGGAACGGCAGGAAACCGAGGTCATACTCCGGCATCTCATTCATCAGATCTTCCATCTCGTAGTCGTGGCCGGGGTACATCAGCGTATTGCCTTGGATGAAGAACTGTTTCGGTTCCGTCCAGTCCCCGCCCTCCGTTGGTCTGGCTACTTGCTCAACAGCCAGCCTGTGGATGAAGTTCAGAACTTCCAGGGTCTTAGGATCTTCAAGGGTTTGCTTGCCTTCATGGAACAGGGCGGCTTCGTTAGAGGCTAACGCCCGCACCAAAAGATCGTTGGTCGCCAGTCCCCACATATCGATCTTGCCGTCGTTGTCCGTGTCGCGGTTTGCCTGCTTCGCCACCTCGATGAACGTATCCCAATTCCACGTGTCCGTATCCACATAATTTTGCAGCGGGTCCAATCCGAGTTCATTCATCAAGGTGCGGTTATAGATAATTCCTGAAGCCGCTCCGCTGATGCCGATGCGAAACCCGTACCCCCTGCCGTTGTACTACGAGAATTCCTCCGTGTACTGCAGGACAAAAGCATTTTCATTTTTCACATATTCATCGAGCGGCCAGAACAGATCCTGGCTCGTCAAGGACGGGATCATCCACGGACGAGGCATCCGGATGATATCCCCGAGCGGTTCTCCGGCGATCAGTGAGGCGGTCACCTTATCTCGGTACTCTTGGTAATCCACGATGACGTAATCAACTTCGAAATTGTGTTTTTCTTTAAGCCTATTCAGGTTCTCAAGCATCTGGATGCCGTCCGGGCTGTCCCCTTGAATGGATTCGTCATACCAAGAGACCAGCTTGATGACGCGCCCGCCCATGTCAAAATCCATCTCATCGTCCTTGTCTTCACCGGCGCTCGCATCCGGTCCAGAATTGTTAGCGCTGTCATTTGAAGGCACCGGGACATCTGCATCGCTGCCTCCGGTATTCGCGCCTCCTGCGCAGGCAGCCAAGAAGACCAATAACAAGCTGCAGAGAAGCATGAACATCATCCTGCGAATCCGCATATTTGCACTCCCCCTCAAACTGGCTACATCCATCCATGTAGCGTTTTCATGGCTAATCATGATCTGTCATCTATCAGATTGATGACCTCAGGAAAAATTATATGTGGGCAATGCAAAAGTCACCATGGAGGTTTTCAATATAATTTGTGAAAATTAAATATTTTCGAAATATTCTATAATCCCTAAGGTTATGATCTATAGTTTGTAAGGTATAATTTGAGGGGCATTTTTATGGTTCACGCGTCAGACAAGCGTTTGTATATATTTAACATTTTTCCGTCTGCAACCGTATCCTGGGACAAAAGAGCCGCTTGATCGTCATTACGCCTAGATCTGCTACAAAAGCCGGCTTCGTACCATCGGTACGATTCCGGCTTAATAGCATTACATTAGGCTTAACAGCCTCACTATAAGTGATCTGGTATCTATCCGCTGTCTATCTGGTATCTAGAATGCACTAGCCGCTGTAACGGCTGGGGCGTACCAAGATCTTGATCCCGTTCACATTCAGCAGAAGTTCCTCTCCTGCTGATTGTCCTGTTTCGAAATCCGCATAATCCGAACCATCCAGTTTCACCCGCTGCTCTGCACCGCTGAAGTTCATGACGAATACGTAATCCCGCTCGCCGTCTGTGCGCACTTGCGCGGTCACTCCCTCGGGCAGATCCGCATTCAGCACGCGCTTCACGCCCGCTTCGTCAACAACCTTCCTGTAGAATGCATCCAGGAAGTCGCTCTTCAGGCGAGTTGCCATGTAATAAGCGCGGCCCTTGCCGAGTTCATTGACCGTGAGCGCCGGACATCCAGCATAGAAATCGCCCTCATAAACGCCGAGCACCTGCGCCGTTTCTGCATGGGCAAGCTCGCAGATCTCATGCGTTTCATAGACGCCGGTCAGCCCCAGGCGGTTGCCTTCATTCATGACAAGACCGTTCTTATCATGCGGATACAGCCCCTCGATCTCTTCCGCCCAGATCCCTAGCGTACGGCGAAGCGGACCCGGGAAGCCGCCGAGATGACAAAGATCCGTCTCATCAACAACACCGGACCAATAGGTGCCGACAAGCGTACCGCCGTTCTCAACAAACTGCTCGAGTTTTCTCCCAGTTTCTTCGCTGCACATGTACAGCATCGGCGCGGAGATCACTTTGTACTTGGAGATATCATCTTCTATCCCGATGATATCCACCGGTACGCCATACTGCCACAATGCAGCATAGTGTTCAAGCACCGTGCGCTCATAATGGATTCCCATATTGCGCGGGCCTTGGGCATCATTGATCGCCCAGCGGTTATCCCAGTCAAACAGTACGGCAACTTCAGCAGGTGTTGAAGTACCGACGATCTCCTTCATATTCGCCAACGTCTCGCCAAGCTCGGCCACATCGCGGAATACACGCGTATGCTCATGGCCTACATGGTCGACGACAGCGCCATGGAATTTCTCGCTTGAACCGCGGCTCTTGCGCCACTGGAAGTATTGTACCGAGTCAGAACCGTGCGCAACCGCTTGCAAAGAAGACAGCTTGTGCATGCCTGGGCGTTTCAACTTGCTCACTGGCTGCCAGTTCGTCAAGCTCGGCGTGCTCTCCATCAACAGGAA
Organism: Insulibacter thermoxylanivorax; assembly: GCF_015472005.1. Classification (NCBI taxonomy): domain Bacteria; kingdom Bacillati; phylum Bacillota; class Bacilli; order Caryophanales; family Paenibacillaceae; genus Insulibacter; species Insulibacter thermoxylanivorax. The sequence continues at coordinate 30,965 of NZ_BMAQ01000026.1, forward strand.
GGGCTTTCCTTTAATCGTGCGGAACAAGTCATGGTTAAAGGCGAACTTCACCGCTTCCTTCTTATCGGACTCCGCATCATGCCAAGTCGGATACGCATCCCAGGAGATCACATCGAGGATATCGGCGAACTTACGGTAGTCGAGGCCGTCGAATGGAATGACTTCCATCATGTTCGTCGTCACCGGCAAATCCGGGTTAATCGCTTTCAAAGGGGCGATCTCATGTTTGCAGAAATCGATCGTGCGATCGGTGACATAGCGTCTCCAATCCAGGTTATGCCCGTGTACGGCGTTTTCACCATGCGGCGACGGCGATTCAATCTGGCTCCAGTCGGTGTACGTATGGGACCAGAACGGTGTCCACCAGGCGTGGTTCAAAGCATCTAATGTACCGTACTTCTTCTTCAGCCACTCGCGGAAGCCCTCTTGACAGTAATCGCAATGGCATTCCCCGCCGTATTCGTTAGAGACGTGCCAACCGAGGATTCCCGGATGTTTCGAATAGCGTTCTGCCAGCTTCGTATTCATGATCCGCGTTTTCTCGCGATATACAGGCGAGCTGTAGCAGTGGTTATGACGATGACCGTGCAAGTTCCGCACGCGATTCGGGCCAACTCTTAAAACTTCAGGGTATTTATATGACATCCAAGCCGGTCTTGCTCCAGACGGAGTAGCAAGCCAGAAATAGATTCCATTCTCATACAATCGATCCAATACGCGATCCAGCCATTCAAAATTGAACTTGCCTTCCTCCGGCTCCAGTGCAGCCCATGCGAAGATGCCCACGGACATCACATTGCAGCCTGCCAGCTTCATCAGGCGAATATCTTCTTCTAATACTTTAGGATCATGAAGCCACTGGTCGGGGTTATAGTCTGCTCCGTGCATCATTACGGGTAACTTACTGCTAATCGGCGGATGCTTCAGCATGTTGACCACTCCTCCTTAATTCAATTAATTAATAAAGTCCTTTCAATAGGAATCATATCAGAAATCGCTTACGATTCCAATCCTTCCAATTTGGATTTTCCGCAAAACAAAAAACCTTGAGTTACCTCAAGGTTATGAATCGCTGTCACTGACAAGCGCACGAACACTGACAGCTGAAAAATGGCTTGCATTGCTTATTGTCTCACATATTCGGCGGATAGACTAAAGCAAACATCCCCAGATGATCTGTCTCACCCCATACGATCCCTGAGTCTGGATCCATTCCTTGTTTCTCCAAAGGCAGGAAAGTCATGAATCGCTCATCGAAATAAACCATCTTCACTTGCTCGATATCCCGGTCACCAAGCTTATTCCGATCAACGGGCAGATAAATTCTAGCATGCTTATAGGGAAGTTCCGCCACAAATACATAAAGTCCAGATACGAAATGCTCGTTATCGGCAAATGAATACTCAGGATCGATGGTGAAATTATCAGTCGCATCATGGATATAGACCGCTTTAGAAATATCCCCGACAGCTGTGATCTCAAGCTTCACATCAGGCACAGGGCCGACGATCGTCTGGGTATAGGTTTTTTCGCTGTCCAAGATGCCGTCTTGACCCGAAACTGATAATAACGGATCCGTCCCTAATTGATACTCACTGCCGTCCAGCAATCCGTCCCCATCCGTATCGGGATTAGCGGGATCCGTGCCAAGTTCTTGTTCTAATAGATTGCTCAGACCATCTTTATCCGAGTCTTCTTCACCGTCTGGGATGCCGTCATCATCCGTATCGTAGACCATAGGATTCGTATAATCGCGCAGCATCTCCAATTCAAATCCATTCAATAGCCCGTCGCCGTCATAGTCTCCAAACGGATCGGCTGCGATTTGCTCCAAAATGCGCTGTTCCTCTTCAAGCTTTGTTCTTAATTCCTCCACCTTATCCAATGCAGCATGACAAAGCACCACTGATTGAACAATATTCTCGCTCCTTGCTATGGAGGACTCCAACAATAGATCCTGAATTTCCATCACCACTGGCGTGTTATAGGGAGTACTATAGTCATTAAAAGGAACTTCGCTGTACAATTCATAGTATCGATCGTTACAAGCCATGAAATGATGGTGCCCATTAAGAAGACTAATCTCATCATATAAACCATAGATCTCAACATTCTCTCCGCTAAGCTCTATGCGATCAGCGATGATATGCCCTTCCAGTTCAAAGGTAGACGAAACATCGATCTGTACTGTTCCTTTAGGTGCATACAAGATACCGCGCATCGTGCTGTAACTTGCTTGAATCTTAATATCTCCATACTCTGAATAAAGAACTAAAGGTTCATCGTCCAATGACTCCAGAGAAGTCACATCGAACGTAATATCGCCGGAAGCGATGATATAATCCTTACCAACAAATTCGGTTCCTTTAAACGCAGCGTCCCCTTTGATCATCATCGGCCGCTCAACTTGCAGATCGCTGCCTTCGAAAAGCTGATTTTGATCATAAACTTCGGCATCCAACGATACAAGCCGGCGAATGACCCGTCCAAAGTCAGGCGCTGTCTCCGGACTAACATCCTCCCATTGATTCCAGACATCCAACTGATCATGATGCGAATCAATCCGCCCCACGGCATTCAATCGGCCGTCTACCTGCAGATTGGCCCCCCGATGCTTAATATCATGATTCGAAAACACATCCCCTGAGATATAAGTTGAGGAGCTCGTTATACTTAATGGATGAGTCTCACTTCCTGAAAACAATGCATATTCCCAAGAAGTTGGCAGATTCATAGGAGGCGCAGACGCCATCGATGGCAGAATGGTCGAATCTATGGCTATGATGTTCATTTTCAGCAGCAACGTGATGAAAACAACTGAGATATATTTCATCAACATGCTCATCCCCCCAAAAACAGCACGAAGTTGATCATAATAGTCTATCGTACTATTCTTGGGAGTCCGTGAAAATTATACATGTGCATTAATACATATGCATTACTCTATCTTAATCTGGCTGTTAAGTTGACTATTAATCTAGTTATCGCTCTTAATATCTTGCCTATCAGTTTCTCAAGTCAATCAAACAGCAGTTTTCCATCCTCGATCCACCGATACGATATGCTCTATAGAAGGTGTATGAATAATGTCTTTATAAGTCAATGTTCGGGTAGTTGAACAATGCTTCAAGAGCATCTTGAACAGATTGCCGCTCACCTTGCCATCATGCATCAACCAACGCCTTGGCTGCACTCCATAAGACCTGAGCAGTACACTGTTATAATCTCGTAAAATGGGGCGGTACCTGCTTTCAGCATTATATCGATAAACATACTCATCCCAATATCTATGCAAATGTTTCTCGCCAATAGCAATAAAGGTCCCGTATATCCAGTTCTGCGCTTGCAGGACAATCGACTTCAACTGCCGTATGAACGGTTTATGGTGGTGGATCCCGAGATACTTTACGTGGTGTGGGGAGGTATCAAAATATTTTGCATGTATTGCTTGAATCTCGCGCGGCCGCAACAAACCAACCTGTTGGTCAGCTAGTCGTTTCATCATAATCTTCTCTGCACATTCTTCTTCAGCAGTCGCTGCGATCAGTACAGAGTATTTACTAACAGAATGCAGCGTCAATCGGTTTCGGCCATAGATTGTGTTGGTGAACCTCACTGAACCTTGCAGGCATTGGTTCTCAGCAAGCCCCATCACATGTCGCAGTTTCATCATCATCGTCCAAGCCGTCTTGTACGTTACCTGAATCAAGCGATGTAGCTCCGCAGCATTGATCCCTTCCAGCCGCGACATCATATATATGGCGAGAAACCATTTGGTAAGCGGAGTACGCGTATTCTCAAAAACGGTGCCGGCGGTTAAGGAAGCTTGATAATAACACTTGGTACATTCATACAGTCTGCGTGTATGGATAAAATAGGCCTGGACGCCTCCACACTTCGGGCAGCGAAAGCCCTTCGGCCATCTAGCTTGAAACAGCATCTCCTCACACGCTTCTTCCGTGGAAAAACGCTCGCGGAACTCGTCCTCCTCCAGATCAAAGTTCAAAAAATCAAACCGCACCCTAACCACCGCCGAACCTTTTTACTAATTATAGTATATAGAACAAATGTTCGTATGTCAACATATTTTGGTGGGTTTATCAGGAATATCCCCCTTCAGTCAGGTTCTTTCCAGGTTCTCGCATCAATATCTTGCCTTTCGTCCCTATTGTCATTATCCCGTTCACTCAGCATTCAATCAGTAATTCATTCGGTATCGATTCGGATCATTCGGTATTCATTCGGTATTCATTCAGTATACAATCAGTATTCCATCCTGCATTTATACAGTTTCTTTCGTTTATTGTTTCTTTGTTAATCAATTTTTCTCGATCCCCTTTGACCACATTCAACAGTCGATGCTTGGCAGCAATCAATCATGCTCCTGAGTGAAGGGGATAATCATGAAAGGGACATAACAGAAGTAATTGCAACGAAAAAGGGCGCACGAAAAAAAGACGTATGTGCCGTCTTGCAGAAGTGAAATAAAAAACAGGCGCTCATACTCTGGAGGGAGATGAGTGCCTGTTTGTTTTGATTAAGATCTGATTGTCTTCAGTGCACGGCTCCACGCGATCAGTTGATCGAGCATCTCGTTAACAGTTGCTGTATGGAGTTCTTGCGGTTTGAAGACGGACATATCTTCGAAGTCTGTGAACAAGGACAGGGTCGGATGGGTACGTACGTCTGCTACCAGCAATTCGCCCAGGATCCCGCGCAGATGTTCCGCAGCACGAGCACCGCCTGTCGAACCATAGCTGACAATCCCTGCAGCTTTGTTGTTCCAAGGTTCGCGAGCCAGGTCCAGTGCGTTCTTTAGAGCACCTGTAATGCTGTGGTTGTATTCTTGTACGATGAAGATGAAACCGTCCAGGCTGTTGATTTTTTCATTCCACTTTGCAATCCCCGGATCTGTTCCATCAGTTGTACCGAGGAACGGCAAGTTATAATCCGCAATATCAACGATTTCGTATTCTGCGTCTCCGCGCTGGTCAGCGATTCCTTTCACCCATTCACCGACTTGCGGGCTTACACGGCCCTGTCTTGTGCTTCCTAAGATGATACCGATTTTTAGCTTTGTCATGTTGCGCTTCCTCCTAATCCGAAATTAACCCATAGCCAAAGCTATGATGATTTTGTGTCTTTACCAGCAATCAATACGAACAATTTGCTCGATGATTACTTTATGTTAGTAATTATATTTTATACTGTGACTATTGTCAAGATGGGTTCTAAAATAGTTACGGTAATCGATCTTACCCATGTTCCATCATGTTCAAGAAAGCCTGCAAAAAATTCTATCTCATCCCGCCGTTGCTCGTGCCAAGCATATAAATCTCGCCGCAGCAGTCTCCCCGTAATGGATCGTTGCAATATCTAGAATCGATAATCGCAGTCTTGTGATCATCTGAGATAGATCCTCTCCTGTACAAAAATTTGACTCTCCGATGCTTCTTCTTGTACGGCTTCCCATCGCGCATCCGTGATATAAAGCAACGTTCTGGTAAAATGCGAAGCATGCGCTTTCAATACCAATTCTACCTGGGAGCAACATTGACGGCGTCAGCGAATTTTTGATATAGAACCATAAGTGTTATACTTACTCGTATAGATCTTCTTCATATCTATGTTGCTGACACATCGTTACAGCCATAGACACATCCATGGATACATACATAGTCACATACATAGATACATCAAAGGGGTTTACTTTCACCATGAAGTCACATAAAGTCGCATTAGGTTTACTTCTGATGAACATCTTCATCGCCTTCTTAGGGATCGGACTCGTGATCCCCGTACTGCCGACGATTATGAATGAACTCGGCATCTCCGGAACCGTCGTCGGCACCATGACCGCCTCATTTGCCATCTCCCAATTCCTCGTCTCCCCGCTCTCAGGAAAAGCAGTGGACCGCTTCGGGCGCAAACCCGTCCTCGTCCTCGGACTGTTCCTGTTCGGCATCTCGGAATTCATCTTCGGCTGGGGGACAAGCGTCGGCGAATTGTTCATCTCGCGCGTCCTGGGCGGCATCAGCGCGGCCTTCATCATGCCGGCTGCCACCGCCTTCATCGCGGATATCACAACGATTGACACACGGCCCAAGGCCTTAGGCTACATGTCCGCCGCGATTAACACGGGATTTATCATCGGTCCCGGTATCGGCGGTTTCTTAGCAGAATTCGGAACCCGTGTGCCCTTCTTCTTCGCCGGGGGGCTTGGCACGCTCGCTGCGATCCTGTCTATCATCGTGCTTGGCGAGCCTGATCGCACCCATGCGGAAGCTGCACAACCGGCAGATACACAGCCGGGCAGCCTCAGCGTAAAACATGGCTGGCGGAAGATCTTCGCTCCGGAATATTTTATTATCTTCATCCTGATCTTCATCGCTTCCTTCGGGCTGGCTGCTTTTGATTCCTTCTTCAGCTTATTCATCGATCACAAGTTCCACTTCAGCCCAGGGGATATCGCCATCATCATTACCGGCGGTGCGGTGTTCGGAGCGATCGGACAGGTGCTGCTCTTCGATCGGCTCCTGCGCCGCTTAGGCGAGATCAAGTTGATCCGGTATTGCCTCGCCTTGTCGGCGGTGCTTGTCTACCTCATGACCGTCGTCCATACATACTTCTGGATCTTGGTTGTTACCTTCATCGTGTTCGTCGGCTTTGACCTGTTCCGGCCGACGGCAACAAACTACCTGACAAACATCGCCGGCGATGAACAGGGCTTCGTAAGCGGCATGAACTCGATGTTCACAAGCCTCGCTAATATCTTCGGACCGCTCCTTGGCGGGATGTTATTCGATTTGGATATTAATTTTCCGTATTATTTTGCATCGATTGTGCTGGTGTTTGGAATCTTCCTTACTTTCTTCTGGAGGAAGCCGAAGGCGGCAGCGGCACCTGCCAAAGCCAAATAACAGCTCCATGCCCCCGTTACAGAACAGGCATCCAGAACGTCCGCGTTCCGGATGCCTGTTTGGCTTCTGTTTGGTCTCGTTTTGCTCGTCTGCCTTCATTTGGTGTACGCTGATGTCAGTTTACTTTTGATATGCTGATTGTTGTCTGTATCTTACGCGTTATTTTTTAACTTGCTCATCTGTTCATCCAACCATGTGTAGGCATCAGCCTGCATCTCCAAGTTAAAGGCATGGTCGGAATCGTAGAGCTTAGGCAGCAGCTGCTCGCGGCATCCCGCCTTCTCATATACCTGCTCGATGATCTTCATCGCCTTCTCTCCCGTCTGATGCGGGAACAGCCGATCCCGCGATCCATGGATGATCATCAGCGGCTTCGGCGCGGACAGCGCAGCGACGTCCGGATAATCCATCGCATCATGAAGGCCGGGCACCGCCCACATCCAGTGGATATTCGAGATGCGATGTTCCACCATGTCCTGATGCAGGGCCATCCAGCAGACGACTACGGCGCACTTGATGCGGTCGTCCATCGCACTTAACCAAGCGGAACGGTGACCGCCCATGGAAAGGCCGATGCAGCCGATGCGGTTCGGATCGACTTCCGGTCTGCTGAGCAGGTAATCGATGCTTCGTCGATCATCGTGGATGCGCAGGCCCGCGCTCGTCCAACCGGAATAGATCAGCGCCTTGCAAACCTCTCCCTCGACGATGCGCGATTCGATATTGTTGTACTCGCGAATATAAGCAGGGGATTCAAACTCATGCTGATTCAGCCGCTCCTGGAATTCAGGGATCGCCTCCAGCTTCAGCTTGCGCTCCCCGAAGAACAGGCAGTCGATCACCAGGGTGACATACCCCCGCTTCGCTAACTCCGAAGCCGGCGGTTTGCCGTCATAACATTCATCGATAAATTTCTCAAGTACCTCATGCCCGTCTTTGTGCTCCACGACCTTCTCCTTGCCCCAGTACAACATGCCCCCATGGTCATGCAGCACGATCATCGCGGGCGCCGGTTCCTGCAGATTCTTCGGAATCAGCAGATACGCGGGCACGCGGCAGCCGGGGAAGCTGTCGAAGTATACCTTCTGCCGGATGTAATCGCCAAAATCCTCTTCTTCCACGATCTCCTCATTCAGCGGTACCGGGTCCGGCGAGAACATCAAGCGTTCTTGGATATACTGACGTGCTTCGCTGCGCCATGCATCCAGATCGCCGACGGCGAACCGCTCGTTGAGAAACGACAGATGATAAGGCGAGGACTCCAGCTTGCTCCTAATATATTGAAAATTAGGATCGTCCAAAAAGTTAAAGTTCAGTCCCATTATCTTAACCCTCCATTCAGAAGAATTCGCTCGTGAGTCGACCTAAAGCAGTCCCGGACGACATCCGGCAGGAAGCATGACGATCGACATTACATCTCTCTAATTGTATGATTCCACATCCAGTACAGACTTCCTGCTAGGACTTCCCGTTTAGCTTTTCCGCGTTTTTACGAATGATCCGCTGCACCAACAGACCATCTACACCCGATCGAGCAGCCCTTTCTCATGTATAGCACTTCTAGTATAGCACTCCGTTTCGGGCCGGGTTTGTAAGAATTTTAGGATCGATTAGCAGCGTCGCCGCTTTTATCCTTCTCCAGATGCAAAAGAAGCCTCGCCAAGGGCGAAGCTTCATCATATTATTCCTTATATCCTCCCTGCTGCTTCTAAGCTGCACTTGCCTTCTTCACCCCCGCCTCCGCTGCTGGTGAGGCATTGCGAAGTTTGCGGGATCCGAGAGAGGTGATGATCATGACGCATATCCCGGATACCACGGGCAAGATCCCTGCAGGAACCAGATCCAGAAGATAGCCGACGATCAGCATGCCGAGCGGTGCGATTGCTCCCGACAGCGTATCGACCAATCCGAATACCCTACCGCGGTATTCCTCTTCCGTAGATGTTTGCATGAATACGGAGAGCGGAATATTGATCGAGATCACCGTGATGCCGATCACCAGCATCAGCGCCATATAGTATACAAATACAACCGCCGAACCAAAGTTCATCAACAGCGGCAAGGCAATCGCTGTTAATAACACGCCCAAGGCATACAAACCGATCGTTAATGGACGAACATGGTCAGTAGATTGTTTGCGAACCGTTAGGATCAAAGACATCAGCAGCATCCCTGCTGCCATCATCGATTCAACGGTGCCGAATTGTTCCGAAGACATCTCAAGCTCCTGAACGAGAATGTAAGGCAGCATCACACTGAGCGCCGCGACAAAAAAGTTAATCCAAAATACGAGTTTCAACACGGTGCCGAGCGCCTGTCTGCTGTGGACATAAGCGATCCCACCCCATAGATCGGACTTGATTGCTGTAAGCGCGCGGGTTAAGGAACCTGACTTTGCAGCCGTATCGTCACTTATCAGCATTCCACTACCCGCATCGGTGATCGCTGCCGATGCTTCTGTTATCGCCGTCCCCGTTTCTGTTACCGTCGCCCCCGCTTCGACTTTCACTTCTGCATCCGACCCGTCATTCCCATCAGAGTTGCCAACGGCTGCAACCGCAGCGCTCGCGGTGCGCGGTTTGAAGCGGAGCGCAGCACTCATGCCCGTCGATACAGCAAAAGCTGCTGCATTCAACAGCGTAAAGAGCGGCAGCGGAAGGAAGGCATACAGGATGCCGCCGGCGATCGGCGCTAGGATATTACCTGTGGACGCCGCGATCTGGTTCAGCGAGCCGGCCCGCTGGATCTGCTCATGCTCCACCAGCATCAAGAGGGACGAGGACACCGTCACGCTGTAGAATGTGCTGCAAACAGACAGCAGTGCAAGCGAGAGATAGATCGGCAGCAGACTGCCGGTATTCAAGCTGAGTACAGCGCTAGTGAACAGCATAACCAAGACTCCTGCCAGATCCGAAGCGATAAGCAGAGCACGGCGATTCACCCGGTCAGCGATCACACCGGCGAAGGGCGCCAGCAAGATCCGCGGCAGGAAACCGCATATCAACGTAACCGCAAAATTGCCGCCTGACCCGGTCAGCTTGAGCACCGTTAAACCCGCCACGAAGGTATACAAGCTGGAACCCAGCACGGAGATCAGTTTACCGACAAAGAAGAGCGACATATTCCGATGACCTGTGTGTTTGAAATCCATTGATGTTAACTCCCCTATACAAGAATGTTTAATTTAATTAAACTCATCGTACAATGATTCGCACTAATTTTCAAGATAAATGTTTAATTTAACTTAACTTTTAATGCAATAATAATCAGCACGCTTTTCGAAGCAGGTTTAATTAGGGTATACTTTTTACTAACGATGCACTTTAGAGAAAACGCTGCATTCAGCTAAGAAGCTGGCTAAGAAGCTGTTAACAATAAGCAAGCAACAGCGGTCTAAAGTAGAAGATTAAAAGGAAGGACGAACATGACGAATCCTACAACGATCGGCGAGAAAATTCGGCACCTGCGCAAAAGCATGGGGCTTACCCAATCGGAACTCGCAGGAGATTTTATGACGAAGAGCATGCTCAGCCAAATCGAGAACGGACGCGCCTATCCCTCAATGCGTACATTGCAGTACTTGGCTTCAAGATTGAAGCAGGATCCCGCATACTTCCTCGAAGAACCAAGCGCCGTTCCCATTCGCGATCTCCTGCGCGAGGTGGAACAAGCCGCCAAGGCCAAGGACTATGAGCAAGTCATCGCGCGGATCAAACCTGTGCTGAAAGATTTACCGGCAATCGTTGACGCTGCCAGGCTGCTGGAATATTATATTGCGGCTTGTTTCTACACCGGTTCTGAGGGAGAACAAGCGGAACAGGCTGTGCAGCAAGCGGTGGAGATCTATGAGCGATTCGGCTTATACGTTGAAAGCGTCAAAGTCAAATACATGCGATACGCCCTTCTCTTCACCAAGGAAGCATACATGGAAAGCCTTCGCCTAATCCGCTCGCTGCAGAAGGAATACAACAGCAAACAGACAAGCCGGGATATCCTGTTCGAGATTCAGCTGTACTATGCCGAGAGCGTGTCCCTGTCCGCTGTTGGGCAATACGTGGAAAGCCGCGATATCATGCTGAAGGCCCTCCAGTTGTCGAAGGAGGAGGGGGTGTTCCATCTGACGGATCACTTCTATCGGATGCTTGCCCAATCGTGTATGTTGACTGGGGATACCGAGTATCTATGGGATTATCTGAAGAAGGCAAGGATGTTCGCAGAGGTTGCGGAGTCGGAAGAATCCCTGCGCTATGTAGAACATACGGAACTTCGCATCCTAAATTGGGAAGGCCACCATGAGGAAGTGCTGCAGCGAGCAGAACAGGCGACCAACCTTCGCAGGTACGATGAGGAGAATTACTGGCTGCAGGTCGGCATTGCTCATTATGCATTGGGGAGATATGAAGAAGCCTTGAACGCGCTGAGCCGCATCCAAACCCCGCGCCGTCAATCGGACCTTCATCCGCTGGATAAGGCCCGCGCATACTCGGCCTATGCTTATCGGGCATTGACCTTAGCCAAGCTGGGCAGAATCGAAGAGGCGGAGGAACAGGCCATCATCGCCTATGAACGCACGCGCGGCTATCCTCCAAGCCCCGATCTTGAATTCATCGAAGAAACCTATCGCTCGTTACTATCTTGACATCACTCTAACAGCATCCTCTCATCCCTTCGTGCGCTGAAGTTGGACCGCAGCCATGGCTGAAAGTCCAGGCGCGGGCTGTCCGCCGTACATAAGATGGATAGAGGAAGACTTCTGCGTACGAACAACCAGGAAAGGGGATGACTTGATGAGATGTCTGGCTTCATACCCGATAGCCGCTGACGCCGTACAACCCCATATCGGCAAGACGGTGATCGGTATGACTCACGGCGGGGATTTGTTCTGTGCCAGGATCGATCGGATCGAAAACGGCAATGTATACTTCACCTGCGACGGCCCTTCTCCGCAGGTTGCCGGCAAGCTTAGCAGCGATCCGGTGATTCGCGGCATGAAGCGCAAGCTGAAGAAGAAAGGCAGCCGCGCACAGACCAAAGCATATTCTCCATATTACGGGTATTACGGTTTCGGTACAGGGTTATCCTTTTTTATTCCGCTGATCCTGCTTGCGGCTCTGTTTGCTTGGTGGTGATCACTTAGCGCAAACAAGCGGTCCTTCAGAGAGAAGGACCGCTTGTTTGCGTCTAATTCATGAGGATCGAATGCAGCACGGGATAGATCGTCTCAGCCATCCGCATAAAACCAAGGTCATTCGGATGGCAGCCGTCGACGGTGCAAGCTTCCCGGTTCTCCGTTCCGAACAGGCGCTCTCCATCGATAAAATAAACATGCCGGTCCCCCGCCGCCTTCGCCCGCTCATAGGTCATCTGAATGACCTCCCTTCGCTTCGCCGAATCCTCAGGATCACGATCGAAATCCGGCCGCGACTTGTGGATCATCAAATTGTATGATCCGATCGCTCACACCACACACACACACTCACTGCATGCGTCCTCATCACCAGCTCGCTTGAAGATGCTTGGCAATCTCCGTGCGATAGGCGATGACGGCGGGCATCAACGCCGCGATAAGCCCTGCCGCCCATACGACTCCGATCACACCCGCGTAATCCCGCGAGAAGGAGAGGATCACACTCAAGGTGCTGTTCCGGCTGATCATCACGGAGGCAGCATAGCTGAGTCCATAAGTCAACACGATTCCGAGGAGAGAACCGAGGGCGACGACCCATGCGGACTCCAGGATAACAAGGGAGAAGATCCGCCGACGCCCGGCGCCGATTGCACGCATGATGGCTATATGCCGTCTTTTTTCTAAGGTGGCGTTATACAGAAACAACAAAATCGTCAGCACCGCCATCCCCATCACAACGTAACTGACATACGCCCACACCTGCTCGCCGCTGCCCATCATATCAAATACTTTCGCTAATACTTGGCCAGGGAACACCGCTTGTGCAATCTGTCCATTGTTGATCTCCGAATACAATTGCATCAAATGCATATAGCTGTCAGGCTGCACGAGGAGAGAGGTAACCCCAGGCTCTTCCGCATCGTTGGGTCCAAGCTGTCCGTGGCTGATCCAATAGCTTTCGATCGGCACGTAGATCCCCATATCAGCGGGAGCGCTCAGCTCCTCCATAATCCCCACCACTGTATATGGATGTTCAGCATGGGAATGATCCTCTTCGATCCCTTGGATCACACCGTGACCGGAGAGGAAAGTATCACCGATCCCAAGCCCCGTCGCCCGCGCCGCTTTCCGTCCGACCACCGCTTCAAAGGGCTGCTGAAAGATGCGGCCCTCGGCGATTTGAAAGTACGGCTCTTCCGACGGCGCAGTACGCAGTTCGAAGAATTGCTCCGTTGTGCCGACGATCCGATATCCGCGGTAATGATCGCCTAAGCCGAAGGGGACGGCCAGCTGCACCCGTTCGTCCTGCTGCAGCTCTTCCACATAGGCCAGGGGCAGATTCGCAAGCGGTGTATCCATGAGATAGATAGTGTTAAAAACAAGCTGATTCGCACTCCCTTTGCTGCCCACCAGCATGCCGTAAGGCTTGCTTGCTTCAGCGATACCTTGCTTAATTCCGGAAGAGACGATCATCACGCTCAAGCTCATCGCAATCCCGAGAGCGATAACGAGCACCGTGAGCAAGGTCTGTAATTTCCGATTGCTTAGGTTTCGCCACGCCATCCTAACCAATGACATCGCCGCTGCCCTCCATCATTCCCTCACTATATCCCGCGACAAGTCGACTTTCCCCGCTGGAACGGTTATCACCGCTAACCCGGCTTCCCCTGCAATCTCGGCTTTCCTCTATATATCGGCCGCCCTCGAGCTGCACCGTGCGATCCATGTAAGGAACCAACTGCAGATCATGGGTTGAGAGGATTAATGCTGCTCCTTGCTCCGAACATATTTCGCTCAGCAGCTGGATAATCGCAAGGGCGTTCGCCGCGTCCAGGTTCGCCGTCGGTTCATCGGCCAAGACGAGCTTGGGCTGATTGGCCAGAGCGCGGGCGATCGCCACCCGCTGCTGCTCACCGTTGCTCAATTGATGCGGTTTGTGATGCATGCGTCCTTCCAGCCCGACCCGCTTTAAGAGCCCCTTCGCTCGTTCTTCACGTGCTTTGCCCCGCAAGTTGCCGGCGAATTGCATGGCGATGAGGACATTTTCCAAGGCGCTGAAACCCGGGAGCAGATAGAAGTTTTGAAAAATATAGCCGATGCTCTCCGTTCGCAAACGGTCCCTCTGCTTCTCATCCAGATCGGTTAACTCCTCGCCGTACAGCCGAAGGCTGCCCGTTGTCGGGCGGATGATGCCGGCGATGATATTAAGCAGCGTGCTCTTGCCGGAACCGCTCGGTCCGATCAGTGCAATGCGTTCCTTCTCATGCACCGTCAGCGACTGAATATGCAGCACTTCCAACAGCTTGCCCGTATCTCTGCCTGGATCTCCGCCCGGATCTGCGGTTCGATACGATTTTGTAATCCCTCTAAGCTCCAGCATCATCTCAACACCTCGACTTGATCAGCATAGATGCGCACCAAACTGACGAAACCCGTCTCTTTATCGATGAAAGATCCGGTATCAAGTCTGCCCGTCACTTTCACGGGATGTTCCGTCGGATTCAGCTCCTCGCCGTCGGGAAGGTAGACAACGACGATATCCGCAGGCCAATCGGCGTCTGTCGAGCAGAAAGGGCATACGGCCATCAGCGTCTTCGTCAGAACGAAGAAGCGCACCCCCGCCGTGAGCGGCGGCGCCATATACCCGCTCATCTCCACCTCTTGGCCCGTCAGCGCTTCTACTTTCTCCGACAGCTCGATGCCTCTGACGCCGATGGAAGCATATAATTCTCCGAAAGTTAACTTGTTATCCCCATCCCAATTATCCTCAGAACTTTTCGTGTCAGGTGCCGGCGTTGATTCATTCGAAGATGGTTCGCCAAGCGGCACACGCTCCGTTGTAACCAAGTTCGATTCGCCTGTCTTTTCACGCGGCTCACCCTCACTTGGATGACTGCCTGCAGTCTCACCGGTTCCCTTGTCGATTTCTTTACGAAGTTCCTTGCCCGACACTGCATCTTTACCTGTTGCAGGTCCTGTCCCCTTCATCGCTTCTAAATCTCTCGCTGTCTCTATCTCCCCCGCTGCCTCTATACCCGTCGCTGTACCTGTACCCGTCACCGCGTCTAGATCCGCTCCTGTTTTCTCACCCGCATCTTCGCGTGTTGGTTCGGCTGTTTCTCCGTCTGTTCCCTCAGCCGCAGCGTACAGGTCACCGCCTCTGTTTCCCTTGCCGCTCCCCTCGCCGATGTACCGCTCTTCTTCCGCGCTGCGCATCGCTGATGCAGCTTGCATCGAAATAGAGTCAACCGATTCCCCGCCAGGGGGAACCGATTGACCACAAGCGGCGAGAAAGAGGAGAGCAACCAGGCCCGTTCGACTTAACGAACGCCGCCGGATGCAGCATACCGATTGACGTACTGCCATGGTGCTGACCTCCCGTTCCTTTAAGGCAATAATTCCAAGAGCTTCGCAGCAAAATCCGGCGTGACATAAGTGCGTTGGTTCATAATTTTCACGTCCGTATTCAGAGACTGCCCGTTCACCACAGCATCGCCGCTCGTCAAGTTAAGCCGCGCTGTGCCCAGGCCGATCTTTAGTTCGACGGTATTGCCGCCGTTATAAGTGATCGTGCCGTTCAGCGATTCGACGAAGGGGCGCAATTGCACAAGTTCCCCGATCTCCGTCTCCGAATCTAAGAGCTGTAACC
Organism: Insulibacter thermoxylanivorax; assembly: GCF_015472005.1. NCBI lineage: Bacteria > Bacillati > Bacillota > Bacilli > Caryophanales > Paenibacillaceae > Insulibacter > Insulibacter thermoxylanivorax. Next base: position 46,662 of record NZ_BMAQ01000026.1, read on the forward strand.
CCATCGCATGGGCGATCGCGAAGAACACTTCAGTATTGTCCAATACACCAATAAAATACTGCGATCCCGTGCCATGCGCCATGAGCGGCACATCTTCCACCGTATGCACACCCGTCGATCCGTTGATGGGCCCGATCTGCAGGAAGCGGTCGCGATCCGGATCGTCCGGATTTAAGAGCTTCGCCGGGTTCGGTTCACCGTTCACATTCGGCGTTGTCGGGACCGGATCCATCTTGTAATCCTCATAGTAATCGGGGTGGTTCGCGAAGTGGACAGCGAGCTTGCGTTCCACATCCAACTCATCAGGGAAACCGTCACCGTCGGCGTCCACATAGGTCGGGAATCCCGCTTCTGCATAAGTTCGCACCGCATCCTTGCCCGACTTGCCATCGCCTTCCCAATAGGTGCCGGTGATGCTCATCGAATGGGCATGGTCCGCGGTGACGACGATCAGGGTGTCCCCGTATTGTTCAGCGAATCGCTTCGCAACGCCGATTGCTTTATCCATCTCAATCGCTTCGATCACCGCCCGCTCCCAATCCAGCGGGTGAAGCTGCTTGTCGATGCTGCCCGCTTCGACCATCAAGAAGAAGCCTTCTTCATTCTTGGACAGCACCTCGATCGCCGTCTGCGTCATCTCCCACAGCGTCGGCTGATCCGTAAAGCTGCCCAGCACCGCCGTGTTGTTCGTCGAACGGTCGTAGTACGTATCCATATTGCCCAGGTGGAAGACGCCGAAGAGACGATCCGTCTTGCCGGCATCTACTTGGAGCAGCTGCGTGCGATTCTCCACGATGTGATAACCAGCCTCTTCAAACAGTTTGAAGAAATCCTGATCATCCTTGCGGCTGGAGCCTGGGACGGATTGCGGCAGGAAATACGCCGACCCGCCGCCGAGGATCACATCCGGCTGCACCTTATAGAACATCTCCGCGATCTCCGCTTTGTCCCCGCGGCGGCGAGTATGCGCGACGCCGGCAGCCGGCGATGCATCCTGCAGTTCCGCTGTGGACACGATGCCCGTCGCCTTGCCGCTCGTTCGTTTCAGCATCTCGATGATCGTCTCAACCCTCGGGTTATCCAGGGAATCCGGCGTGTTGTCCGGGTAGACGCCGAGGGCATTCATCTCGCCCTTATGCCCTGTCGCATAAGCGCTGGCGCTGTTGGCTGAATCCGTTGCTATTGAATCCAGTCCGGAGGTGGTCACGACGCCTCTTGCCTCCATCATGTCCATCTCGAGCAGGCCGTTGTATTTGCCCTCGGTCATGCCTTTGGACAAGATCCGTGCCGCCGTGATCACCGCATGGCTCATCCCGTCGCCATTGAAGAAGATGACGTTCTTGGCCTTTTTGCCGTACTGATCTGCGACGATGACTTCATATTGAATCTTGCGCTGCAGTTCCCCAGCCTTGACTTCCACTTCGTATAAACCGGGACTTCGAAACATCACGTCACGAATCGTATATTCCTCGCTGTCTTCATGCGTATTCGTGATGACGAAGGATCGACCGAAGAATGCCTCCGCAGGCCGGCCGTTGATCGTGATGCTGACCTGATTCGGTTTTGCGGTTAAATCTCTTAATTCCACGCGAAAATCAAACCTTGCACCTGCTAGAAACTTCGCGCGATCCACAGGTGCTATATAGATACTTCCTGTCGTTTCATCTGCCGCATATACCGTCTCTGGTGTGCCCGGAACAACTGCTGAACCGAGCAGCAATGCCCCGGTGAGTAATAAGATGGATGCTGTTTTCATGAGCTTCGAATTCATAGAATACACCTCCACATATGATTCCTAGGGCATTGTAACAAGCGACTGTTATGTGGAGGTTAGATGAAGCTCATAGATTTGTTAAACTTTCCTAAAAAAAATTCTTATAATGCGGCGGAGATGATATTTTGGGATGGATAGAAGCGTTCCGCGATCTATAAAGATCTGCTGATGTAGAACAGGATCGCAGCGTTTCCACGTGTGTATTCATCTTTTGACTCCTTTTCATGATTATCCCCTTCACTCAGTTTTGCACATATTCTCTTCCTGGGTCCTCTTTTATGATTATCCCCTTCCCTCAGGAATCGGTCTTCATATCATTACCTATGGTTCAGCTCCGAGCCAACCCCCTTCTAACCGACTTTACCGCACCAGACTGGACATAAGGAAAAAAGATCTGGTAGTCATAGCTGCTGCCACCCTTCACCTGACTAACAGGAGTAATGCTGAAAAGCAACCACAAACCCAATCTCTCCTGACTTACGGGAATCATGGTGAAAATCCCCCTAAAAGCTAATCTTACTGAACGAGAGGGATCATGATGAATAAGCAACCACAAAACAACTCAAACCTTCCTGACCGACGGGGAAAGACCAACTTGCTCCTCAAGCCAATCTACCTGACTAAAGGGGATAATGATGAAAGGGACTCGATGTATCAATATTGCTCACAAAAAAGCCGGCGGTATCGCCGGCATCCTGGTTTACATCATTTCATGCATCATCTCGGTCCTCATGCCGCCCATCATTGGACGAATGTGACCGTGCATGTCGGCGGAGTTATCCATTCCGCCGTGATCATGCATCCAAATGAATTCATCATTCATCTAGAATTCATGATCGAATGTGGCGTTTTCGTCGTTTTGGAAACCAACATCCATCAGCTCCGCTGAGACCTCGTTTCTGTGCGTAATCATCGCATCAGGGTCGTCTTCCGTAACCCGCAGGATCGCAACCGCTCCTTTGGCCGCATGATTGAATTGATGGCTGACGATCGGATAGTCCCCCGCTTCCTTCACTGTAAACTCGACGACGGCGCCGCCGCTGGCCGGCAGCAATACCGTCTGCATACCATGCATCATGTTATCCGGGTGGCCGTCGATGTATACCCGATCGAAGATCGTGCCGACGACGTGAAAGGAAGACGTGTGATTGGGTCCGGCGTTGCTGACATAGATGCGAACCGTGTCACCGACTTTAGCAGTCAGAGGGTGTTCCTTGAGTCCATAATCATTGCCGTTAAACACCACATATTCCGGTTCCCCGTTCAAAAAAGCTTCCATATCGTGCTCTGCATACCATTCACTCTGCACAAGCACATATTCGCGGTCCACCTCTTGATCGGACGGATACCCGTCCTTCGGCTCGACGATGATCGTACCGTACATTCCGTTCGCGATATGTTCGAGGATCGGATCCGTGCCGCAGTGATACATGAACACGCCTGGACTGGAAGCCGTATAGGTGAACGTTCGTTCATCATGCGGCGCCACATCGATGAACTTGCGGTTCGGTGCAGCATGAACGGCATGGAAGTCCATCGAATGATCGTTTTCCGGATCATGGTTGCGAAGGGTGAATACCAGGGTATCTCCTTCCTTCACGCGAAGCACCGGCCCCGGCACCGTTCCGTTAAAGGTCCATGCATTATAGAGGATACCGCGTGAGATTTCCACATCTGTCACCTGCGCCGTCATCTCAATGAACACGAAATTTCCCTCTCGGTGAATGATTGGTTCTACAGGCGGTTGGTTAATGCGGTCAGTCCCTGCAACGTTTCCTTCCCCTTCACCTTTCATGCCCAGTCCCATATGATCTTCGTGCAACCCATCATACATCATGCCATGGTGTGTTTCATGATGCATCCCATCATTTACTCCATCGTGCAATCCACGATGCCTTCCATCAATCTTACTATGATCTGCAGCCGCCGACTCTTCTAACGGATGAATATAGAATCCTGCCAAGATGATTGCAAAACTCAGCGCAGCAATCCATAACGCATGCCAATGTTTCACTCCTGATCACCTCATCCCTTTTGACCGCACCAACATCAACTTAAAAATAACCAAGCGCTTCTCTTCCCTCCGGCGTCATCCGATCCGGCGTCCAGCGCGGTTCCCATACGAGATGCACATCCACGGATTGGATCCCGGGCTCGCCTTCCAATGCACGGTGGACGCCGCCTACGATCGCCGTATGCATCGGACAGCCGGGAGTCGTTAAGGTCATCCGTACATACACATGGCCGCCATTGATCTTCACTTCATAGATGAGTCCTAGATCGACGATATTAATCCCGAGTTCCGGGTCATAGACCTCTTTAAGCAGTTCGATAATGGTTTCTTCAGTAATGTGCTTCTCCATGGTCCATTCCTCACTTTCCAGTAAGAATTTGCAGCGTCTAACGCCCAACGGGATCGCATCCGCTGAGCAGTTCAGCCCTACTTCGTAAATACTGCAGCCAGCAAGCCGACATAGACTAACGCGCTCACAGCCAGCAAACTTCCCCCAATCGACAGGACGAGCGGAAGGTTCCAGCCGAATCCGATCAGCAGAATAAAGAGACTTACCGCAACGGCCATCAGCAGGATATTCACCTTGCGGTCATCGATCAGATCCGCCATGGTTGGAATCTTAACCTGTCCAACGCGGCTGCCGTATCGATATGTCCACCAGAGAAACGGGATGATCTTCGACAGGTATGCCATGATCGTCATGCCCACCCATCCCCAGAGATACATCCAGCCGATCACCGCGGTCATCCGCGGGCTGAGGATGAGATCAGGAAACACAGCACTTACAATCACTAACAGAACAACGATCACCGCGATGCCCTGCGCAAGCAGCCATGACCAGAGGATCCCTGCACCGGGATTGGCTTTATGCCGGGATTTGCAGATCTGTCCCAGGTGGTATACGTAGATGGTGAATCCTGCTGCAGTACAAAGCAATCCGATCCAATGTGACCAGGCAGGTGCATTCAGCAGGAAGGAAATCACCCCCATCCATACACCAGAAAATAGAAAACCCATAACCCATCTTTGCAAAACTTCAGAATGGCCGTGAGAGAGATAGAACATGGGGAAGAGTTTGTAACTGAAACCAGTGATCAGAAAACCGAACCAACCGATCGCTCCAAACCATAGATGAGCACCCAGGAGCTGATCATGAAAGGTCCCCAGCCATTCGAAGGCAAAGTTCAGACCCATCAGCATACCGGCAACCCCGGTCAACACGAGATGTCCAACGGCAATCGCACAGCTGACCGTCACGTGATTCCACAGGTTGGCGCGTGCTAAAGTCATCCCGATATTCCCCGCGAAGATCAGGATACCGAGAAAGGCGATCGTTGCGAAACCGCCGATCATCAGCACATTCATCTGCTGAAAACCGATCATCAACCCCGCAAAACCAAAGGTGAAGACTCCATACTGGATATAGCCCAAGCGCTCGCTGAACAGCTTATGATTCTGAAGGACTACGGGGACGAGCTGATAGACCGCTCCCATCGCGATCATCGTCGCCCATCCGAGAACATGCAGATGCGCCTTGGCCCAACCCGTCGGATAACGGGGTTCCATAGAAAACTCATACAGCCATGCAGAAAAGTCTGAGAGCGTACCGATCTGAAAAAGCGCAAAACAGATCAGCCCCGTGAGCAGAAAATAAAACGGCAGACGAGATACCATCCATACACCACCTTAATGCTTCGTAATCTGAACGATGGCACTTCCATCCGGCTGCTCTTCGATCACATAGGTATATCCAAGCGTGCTCAGCTCCTCGATGAGGAATACCGGAACCCGATCGTTGTGGATGATCACGCGGTCCCCGGGACGCGCCTCCTCCAGCTTGCTCAGCGTGCGGACCATGGGATGGGGCGGTTCCAAACCTCGATTATCCAGCTCAAACACTTCCGGCTCACGTTCCGCATCCGTTTCCGCTCCCTCCGTGTCCAGCGCCGCCCCATCTTCCGTGATGTTCAGCAGATCCCTGCGGCTCTTGTGCACGAAGGTGACGAGCCAGTGGTCGGCGGCAAGTTTCTCTGCTTTATTGACATAGCCTTTTAATCGCATCACCTTAAGCAGCGGTGTTGGCTTAAAGGTTGTGTGAAGCCGGAACTGATCATCTTTGGACAACTCCTTCACATGATCCATGATGAGCTTGAAGGGATCCCATTTGTTGCGCAGATGCTCTCTTACGTCCAGTTCCACGATTTTTCCTTGATTCGTCATCCTTCGTAACCCCTCCTCAGCGGTCTGAGAATCGTTCTCAACAACACCCTCAGTATAGCAAGTTGCACTAATGACATTGTGTTCTGCATCACACTTTCACTTTTTCCCCTCGCTTATGCTTAATATTTAGGAGGTGGAATCCTTATGGATAGATTGATTAGGTGTATCGCTGTTTTGCTGCTCCTATGGTTTGCTGCGGGATGCACAGAACCCTTGATCCAGACAGATCATCATGGAGTGCAGGCAGCAAACGAAACAGGCACGCCGGACCGGGCTGCCGACAAGGTTTCCGACAAAGCTTCAGTGAAGAGATTCACCGTGCGGGCCGTTAAATATCATTTTGACATCCAAGAGATTCGTGTAAAACAAGGGGATACCGTAGAGATTACATTGGAGAACTTGAAGGGATATCATACGTTGAAAATAGAGGGCTATAATATTGAAGTGAAGAAAAGCCGCCCCGTCTCCTTCGTGGCCGACAAGAAAGGATCATTCGTCTTCCGCTGCGGTGTCATTTGCGGCAGCGGCCATGAAGAGATGACGGGGCTGTTGATCGTGGAATGAACGGGACCAAGTCCGAATAAACCAAAATCCCCCCTGCATCCCCTGTTGACAGCGGGCGCCGGGGGTTTGTGTTATTGACAGCATGCTCCGCGGCATAACCAAGCCATGATCACGGGCTGATAAAACTCCTCTTCCGTCGTTCCTTGTAAGCGCAATTGCTGCTCCTCGAAGCGCTCCTTCAGCCGTTCCACAGGTTCTTGATGCTCCTCATCCTGCAGGTTGGCAATCGCATTTCTCACCTTCTCTTCCGTCCGATAAGCCTGCTTGATCATCGTCTCATTAGGGTGAGTCTCGGCATCGGCGACGGCATTGGAGAAGCGATCCACGGAATTCTGCGCCTGTGCCAGCGGTGTATTTTTCTGCATGCTGCTCTCTTCTCTTGAAGGCATTTTATTCCCTCCTCGCACTCCAGTCTCCATTGATGTTTGCTTATTGAGGCTCTGCATATCTAACCTTTCAAAAAATAATGGGGGCTAAAGCCCCCATTGCTCATTTAACGTGCCGTTTCTCTAAAGATCCGTATATACCACCTTGCTAAAACGTGCAGGCACCGCCGCTTGGCTGCCATTGCCGGAAGCATAGAGTCCGACGCAGACGCCGGTGAAACCGCCGTTTACTTCCGGCGCCAGCCATTCGGCGCGAATCTCGCCGGGCATCTCCGTCCAGGTGATGCCGTCCCGCGAGTATTCACATGTGTAGCGCTTGGCATCAGAGCGCACTTTGAGCTCTACTGCGCCGCCTTCCCACGGAATCTTCACTTCCTCCTTGGCGTCGCCGTTTCGCACCGTTAGATGCAAGTAAGTCTCCGCCCCGATCCGCTTCAGCGAGAAGGCAAGGTACCCCCGATTATTCAGGCGTGCAGCGATCCCCGCTTCTTCGCCATCCTGTGCCGGCGCGAAATTGAGGGAGCTGCTGAACGCCATATCCACACTCCGCTGGCGAACACCGATGAAGGTCGCCGGCGCCTCATCGTCCAGCGAGTATTCATTGCCCACAAGCTTCACCACGCCGGGCGATTCGACCTGATAACGCTCCTCATCCATCGTGCGCAGGGCACTCCACTCCGGTCCGAAACCTTCGCCGATTTCGATCTTCACAGGACCCTGCGGCTTCGTCAGCGGCACGGGCAAGCGTTCAGCGGACATCTGCAGCTGCACGATGCCCTCATTGTTGTCCACCATCGGCCAGCCGTCCTCCGTCCAGGTCACCGGCGCGAGGAAGGTCTCGCGGCCGAGGACGGAGTAGCGGCCATCCACTGGCCGTGTCCCCAGGAACACCAACCACCAATTTCCCTTCGTATCCTCTACGAGATCCGCATGTCCGAGGCACTGGATCGGATGATCGGGCAGCTTGTTATGGGTGAGAACCGGCACCGGGCACGGCTCGAAAGGCCCGTACGGGTTGTCGCTCCTGCCGGCGATCTCCCGGTGGTCGAAGGAGGTGCCGCCGCAGGCGCTGAGGATATAATACATGCCGTTGATCTTATACAGATGGGGTCCCTCAGTCCATACGCCGCCGTCCCCGTCCCAGATGCGTCTCGGCTCCGTCAGTACACGGCCGGTTTCGATATCGATCTCATATTGGATGATATGGGAATCCAGCCCGGCGCCGTTCTGCACGGTGACATAGACTTTGCCGTCGTCATCGAAGAATAGTGAAGGATCGATGCCGCCGTAAGGCAGGCGAATCGGATCCGACCATGGACCTGCGGGGTCCTTAGCCGTTACATAGAAATTGCCGATCCCTCTTACATCTGTGGTGATCATATAGAAGGTTCCCTCGTGGTACCGCAGCGTGCAAGCGTAGATGCCGTCGGAACTCTTCCGCGTCGACAGATCGACCTGCTCCTTCCTCGTCAGCACATGGCCAATCTGTGTCCAATGGACGAGGTCCTTGCTGTGGAAGATGGGCACCGCCGGGAAATATTCAAAGGAACTCGTCACGAGATAGTAGTCTTCACCGACCCGCACGATGCTGGGATCCGGGAAGAAACCCGGGATTACCGGGTTTTGATAGACGTTTATCATGTCAGTCACTCTGCCGCTCTCCCTTCTATGTTAGCCGTCAGATCAGCGTAAATGAAGCCAAACTCGCATTGCCCTCGCCGGTATAAGTAAAGTACAGCGCATGGACGCCGTCCGGAATGGCGATATCCGCCGTATATTCGGTCCATATATTCGTAAAGTCCACGGGAATCGTTCCGAGCACCGGGCCGTCCCAGGCCGTCTTCACTTGGAATTCGCCACGGCAGTATCCGCGAACCTTGATCTTCACCTGTTTGATGCCTTTGCAGTCAAAATATTTGAACCCGGCCGTAGCCGAATCCCTCATATTCATGATGTATCCGATCTCTTCGTCGCCGTCCTTGCCGTCCTGGGTGATCTTCGGGAATCGTCCATCCATCCAGGCGCCGTAAGTTCCCGTATACATCTCCTCATCCTTATAGAAGAGATTGCATGCGATATACGCTGGATACTCCCCGCGCCCGACCAAAGGTCCTCCGTTCGGTCCACAGGAAGTCATCTCCACCTGCGGAATCGAACCGTCCTCGAGGATCTCAATCGGCTCCAGGCATCCCTGTCTGCTGTAATGCGTACCGTTCGTCTGCCTGTGATAGAAAATATACCACTGCCCATTGATCTCGACGATGCTGCCGTGGTTATTGCCGCCGTAATACATCGGCTTATTCGCCGGCTTGTACGTATCGATATGGAGATCGCAGTTGCTGACGATCACGCCGCCGTACTTAAAGCCCTTCGTCGGATGGTCGCTTACAGCGTAGCACAGCTCATGCATAACCACCGAGGAGTAGATCAGGTAATACTTGTCCCCAACCTTGCGAATCGACGGTGCTTCGAAGAACTCATGCCCTTCAAACCCCGTTCCCTCACTGTAAGGCTCACTCGGCAGGACAAAGACCGGCTCCTCGACAATCGTCAGCATGTCCGGTCCAAGGACCGTTGCCTGAGCACCTTTGCGGGAACGGTCGCCCACCGCACAGAAACCCGTATACAGGTAAGTTCTGTCGCCTTCGGTCAGCACGCCGGGATCAAACTGCGGCTGATCCCCCTCCCGCTCACCGAGCCGCGTGCCGTCCGGATAGCGGACATAACCGTAGAATTCGAATTTGCCGGCAGGCGTATCGCTGACCGCAACGGAAACAACTGGAACCTTGTCCAGAACATAATAGAGGTAATAACGTCCGTCCGGTCCCACGGTGACATCCGGTGCATAGAGGCACATGCGGCCGTCCGGGTTAAGCGGGTCATCGGTTTTGCGATAGATCACGCCTTCATAACGCCAATCCGCCAGATTGTCCACCGGCGCCGACCAGCAAACATAATCATTCAGACAGAACGCATGGCCGTTAAAACGATCATGAGACCCATAGATATAGACACGGTCGCCAAAGACATAAGGCTCTGCATCAGGGATGTACTCCCAAGAAGGCAGATAAGGGTTGAATCCTTGTTTCTTCATCTGTTTCGTCATCTGTCCTCGATCCTTTCTATCGTATTGTTCTATCAATGATTCGGAAGGTTTGGAACGGCTTTCATAATTAGCTCCGATCATCGATTCCTACAGCGAGATTATCACAGGTGAAGGGACTGGACAACCCGACAAAAGCTAGTTGGCGGAACAGGAATCTCCGACTCCTTTGTGCCGGGTTCATACGATCGCTCCCTATCGATTCTGTGACAAAGACATCCCTATTGTACCTCATATACAGCTGAAATTGGATGATTTTTGATGGAGATGGCAGCGTGACTGACCTTATTTGCTGAGGCTTCGGAATACCGCCCCGGAAGAATGCTCCAATCGCAGCCTTCGCTCGAAACAGTCCAAATGATTAGGCCGATGTACAATCGCGATCACAGGCGGAGACCCTTCTCCAAAAGCATAACGCCTTAAGCTTGTTGCTTCTTCCATTCGGTTCCTCTGCTTTCGCATGATATGCAGGCTTCTTGCAAAATAACGGAAGCAAAACTTCCTCTATTTCCAGCTTCCCTTCAAATCGCGCAGAATAGTGTAAGCCAAATTTCCCTTATTTCTAAAATAGTGTCAATAAATCAATGGTTTTTTCGCATCTACGAGAAATAAAAGAAGTTTCACTTCCTCTATTTCTTCATCATCCGCGCTTGGAGCAAAATAGCGGAAGTTTGACTGACCTTATTTATGAAATAAATCCTATAAACAATTCGCGCTCCATCAATTGATTTCGATTTATATATCTTAAATTCAAAATATATACTATGCACCCTCGATCAAAAAAATGCAATAATTATTTTATCAGCCTGCCTGCAGAGAAAGGGGCCGTCCATCCGTCAGTTTCCTGACTAAACTGGACAGCCCCTTTTGGCTTCTATTATGCTTTATGGCTCACTTATGACCTTAGCTGCACTTGCTGTATCCGCAGTTCGTGCAGGTCTTGCAGCCTTCGCTGTTGATCAGCGAAGCGGTGCCGCAGGATGGGCAGAGGTCCAAGCCTTCTCCCATGATGATCTCCTGCCGCGGATCAACGCCTGGAACAGAAGCTTGCTCAGCAGCTGCTGCCGAAACCGCTGCTGCGGTTTGTGCCGCTGCCGCTTCTTGCTGCCCGTTTCCATGAGCTTCAAGATGGAGCTCCAGCGCCTTCGCCACCGCGTCAGCGATCGATTCCACGCGGTTCGGACCGAAGCCCGTCGCCCCGGAACCGCCGATGCCCTTCAAGTGCTTGATGAGCAGCTTCGCCTTGTTGCCGTGGTCGCCGTAACGCAGGAATAAGGAGCAGACGCGGCCGAGTGCTTCCGACATCGCGAACACATCGGAGCCCGCCTTGCCCACGTTCAGGAAGACTTCCACCGGTTGACCGCCGTAATCATTTACGGTGATATAGGCCATGCCGAATGGCGTGTTGAATTTATAGGTCGCGCCGCGCAGGATCTGCGGACGTTTCATGTAATTGCCGTTGAGCGTACCGTTGCCGTTGGCTGGCTTCTCAGACTGGACAGCGATCGTCTGTGCGGATCCAGAAGCCGCCTGCGCTTCCGATGCGTTGTCCTTAGCGCCCTCTTCTGCCTGCGCCTCTTCCTTCTTGTCCTTCACATCCGTGGACAGCACCTGTGTATCGCGGCTGCCGTCGCGGTAGATGGTCACGCCCTTGCAGCCCAGCTCGAAGGCCAGCTCATACAGCTTCTTCGTCTCTTCGATGGTGAAATCATGCGGTGCATTCGCTGTCTTGGAGATCGAGCTGTCCACCCAGCGCTGGATCGCTGCCTGCACGCGGATGTGATCCTCCGCGCTCAGATCCATCGCCGTGACGAAGTAATCCGGCAGTTCCTCGCCCGGATGCTCATCCAGCCAGCGTTTCGCGATCGGGACGTATTGCTTGTCCAAGCCGAGGCGGCTCTGGCGATAATATTCGAAGGCGAAGTACGGCTCGATGCCCGTCGATGTGCCGACCATCGTACCGGTGCTGCCCGTCGGAGCCTGCGTCAGCACCGTAACGTTGCGCATGCCCTTCTTGCGGATCGCTTCTCCTACTTCCGGATACACCTCGACCATATTCTTCATAAATCCGCTCTGCAGGAACGGCTCCAGCTCGAAACGTTCGAAGGAACCCTTCTCCTCCGCGATCTCCGCTGAAGCGAGATAAGCTTCGCGGGCGATGAAGCCGTACAGCTTATCGAGGAATTCGAGGGATTCCGGCGAGCCGTAACGGATGCGCAGTTTGATCAGCAGCTCTGCCAGCCCCATCGTACCCAAACCGATGCGGCGTTCTGCCTGCTGGTTCTTCCGGTTCTCCTCGAAATGATACGGCGTCGCATCGATGACGTTGTCGAGGAAACGCACGGAATAACGGACAACCGTCTTCAGATCCTCCCAATTCACATCGTCCTTCGCTTCATCATAGAACTTCGACAGGTTGATCGCTGACAGGTTGCATACGCCCCAAGCCGGCAAACCTTGTTCACCGCACGGGTTCGTACAGATAATCGGGTTAAAATACCAGCTGTTCGACATCTGGTTGTAATATTCCATGAAGACGACGCCCGGCTCAGCGGACTTCCAGGCGGATTCGATGATCGTATGCCAGATCTCACGCGCCTTCAGCGTCCTGTAGTGCTTCACAGGCTTGCCCATCTGCTTCCACTTGTCCATATTGCCGTCCCAGAGCTCATCATAATCCGGGTCCGTCGTATCCGGGAAGTACAGGTCCCAGTCGGCGTCTTCCTTCACCGCCTTCATGAACGCGTTGCTGATGCAAACCGAGAGGTTAGCATTCGTCAGCAGACCCATCTTCGTCTTCACAGTGATAAAATCAAGCAGATCCGGGTGCCAGTCGTTGATCATGAGCATCAGCGCACCACGGCGGCTTCCGCCCTGCTCGATCAGACCCGTTGCATAGCTGTAGATGCCGCCCCAGGAGACCGCACCGCTCGAAGAGCCGTTTACACCCTTAACGATGGCTCTGCGCGGCCGCAGCGAGGACAGATTGATGCCGACACCGCCGCCTCTGGCCATGATCTCCGTCATCTCCATCAGCGTCTCCAGGATGCCGCGGCGGGAATCCTTCGGCGACGGGATGACATAGCAGTTGAACAGGGTCAGTTCATCGCTTGCACCCGCTCCGGCAGCGATCCGGCCGCCGGGAACCAGCTTCCAGTCATCCAGGATATAGCGGAACTTCTCCGTCCATTCCTTCTGTTTGGCTGGGGTTTTCTCAACCTTTGCAATCGCTTTCGCCAGCCTGCTCCACATTTCATCCGGCGTATTCTCGATGGTGAGGGTGATCTGATCAAGATCCGCTTCGATGACCTGTTCATTGCGCATCTTAACGGTTACCTTGCGCCCCTCACGCTTGATGACTTCCCCAACTTCCTTGGTCGGGAACTTCGGATCATCCTTGGTCAATACCAACACGACGTCGCCGACCTTGGTATTATTCGCATCCGCATCCTTCAGCGCATAGCGATCAAGGAAGATCTTCTCGCTGAGTCCTGTCAATCTGGTTTTCGTCTGCTTTCCAGCCACTAGCAACATCCTCCTAAAAGTGATAACCCAACTTGTCCCAAGGACATGCGCACAAAAAAACGAAAATCAGCGATATTCGCCCGAAAACAGCAATTTTCGCCGAAATTTTTCGTTGGGTATACAAGCTATTCATGATGTTATGTGTAAATAACAATATGTTGTATGTGAGTACCATTGTACACCACTACATATTGTGATGCTACTTACTCGAATGTTAAATTCAGATAAGAGGCCTTTGAATGATTCGTTTTTCTTTTATTTTCTCTCGTTTTCTTTATTTTTTAATTTTAATTTATTCGATCTTATTCGACATATTTCGGTAAGCATTTCGGGACTAATGGATAGGGTGTTAAGTTCTATAATCCCTGTACTCCCCATCCATCGTCCTATTTTCGTCCGCCATTCACCCTTCAATGGCCTTAAGCCAAGCTCAGCGCCGCAGATTCCACTCGCGGTTGCCGTACTTCTCTTCGACGAGCCGCTTGGCCTCTGCTTGTTCCCAGTCGCTCAGGTCCCCAAGCTCCAGCTTGATGCCCAGTCCCTCGGGAATCCCCTGCTCAAAGGCGGCTTCCGTCTCCGCGAGGGTAACCGGCGGCTGTCCCAGGGCCCGTTTGATATCGTTGATGGCGACGGCTTTTTCGCGGAAAGATTTTTTGAGCCGCTCCCGCAGCCGTTCATTGGGATAATAAAGCAGATCAAAGAGCAGATCCACATCCATATCCAACAGGATCGCTCCATGCTGCAGGATCACGCCGCGCTGCCGCATCTGGGCGCTGCCGGCGACTTTGCGCCCCTCCACGACGAGCTCATACCACGACGGCGAATCGAAGCAGGCAGCGGAACCCGCCGAAGCATACTTCGCCTTCTCCGCTTCGTCGGCTAGATTCACCATGTCCGCTTGCAGGCCTAACCGGCGGAAGCCGTGGAGCAGCCCGTTGCTCAGGATGCGGTAGGACTCTGTGACGGACTTTGGTATATCGGGATACGATTCAGAGAGGATCATGCTGTAGGTCAGTTCCTGATCATGCAGCACAGCCCGCCCTCCCGTAGGACGGCGCACGAATCCGATGCCCCTTGCTTCGACCTTCTCCAGATCGATCTCATCAGCGGCCTTCTGGAAGTAGCCGATCGACAGCGTCGGCGGCTGCCATCCATAGAAACGAAGCGTCGGCGGCGCCTTCTCCTCCGACACGGCATTCATGATCGCTTCATCGATGGCCATATTCCAAGCCGGATCCATCGCTCCGGATTTGATAAACCTCCATGTCTGCATGACGATCTCCACTCCCTTTCTCTGTCACGCAATAGCTCCTATTAAACAACATCGATCGCGGGATGCCTAAACGTGATTTTCCGGCATCGTGTGTAACTCTTCGTGTGCAACTTTATCGTGTGCAACTTTATCGTGTGCAACTTTATCGTGTGCAACTTTATCATTATAGCATTTGCTCTCATGCGGCGCATTCCCTGATTTCTAGTTATTTTACCATAGATGCTGTATTGCTGTCCGACCCTCATCCATGATTTATTCGCTTATGAAATTTCATCCTTCCGTTAATACTATTATCCAGCCGTTCAGAACGGATCATCGGAGGACCTTTCCGGCTTACAAGGAGGCACAGCTATGACCCTAAAACCGCAGCTGCCCCCGAATGTGCGGGATCTCAATGACCATCTGCAGATCTGTTTCAATCGGGATTGGTACGAAGAGTTGGCGAAGCGGCTCGAGCAGAACGGACCTTGGGACCGCTGGTCTTTCTACCAACTGGCGTACGAAGCCGAAGAAGCCCAAGCGATCCACCGTTTCGACGATCTGCAATGCCTCAGTCACCTGTCGCAGCTCACCCCGCTGCCCCACCAGCTGGATACCGCTCGCAAGGTGATTAGAGAGATGCGCGGCCGGGCGATCCTCGCTGACGAGGTCGGACTCGGCAAGACGATCGAAGCCGGTCTGATCCTCAAGGAATACATGATCCGCGGCCTTGCCCGCCGCGTGCTCATCCTCGTGCCGGCCTCTCTCGTGCTGCAGTGGGTGAGGGAACTGAATCAGAAATTCGGCATCCCCGCCGTCGCTCAGAAGAAGGAATATATGTGGCGGCAATACGACATCGTCGTCGCCTCCCTTGACACCGCCAAGCGCGATCCCCATCGGGACATCGTGCTCAGCTTGGATTACGATATGTTGATCATCGATGAAGCCCATAAATTAAAAAACAAAAAAACCGCCAACTACCAGTTCGCTGCCGCTATCCGCAAAAAATATTGCCTGCTGCTCACCGCCACACCGGTGCAAAACGACTTGAGCGAACTGTTCAACTTAATCACGCTGCTGAAGCCCGGGCAGCTGGGCGGCGAATCCAGCTTCAACAAGAATTTCGTACAGGAGAAACGCGTGCCCAAGAACGAGCAAATCCTGCAGCAGGAGCTGTCCAAGGTGATGATCCGCAACAGGCGCGCCGACGGCAACCTGGCGTTCACGAAGCGCATCGTGAAGAACATCCCGCTCCGCCTCTCACCAGAGGAGCAGGATTTATATGACAGCGTCACCTCCTTCGTACGCGAGCGCTACCAGGAATCCGGCGGAGACCTGAGCAGTGTCCTGCCTCTCGTGACGCTGCAGCGGGAGGTGTGCTCCAGCCGGGATGCGGTGTTCGTCACCCTCGTCAATCTGTTCAAGAAGACATCGGAGGATTCGCCGCTGCGCCCGAGGATCTGGGAATTGGTGAACAAGATTAAGAACATCAAGGCCAATACGAAGGCGGAGAAGACGATGGAGCTGATTAGACAAATCGATGACAAGGTGATCGTCTTCACAGAATACCGGGCGACCCAGGAATATCTCCTGCATTTTCTAAAGCAGCATAACCTCGTCGCCGTCCCCTACAGGGGAGGCATGAACCGCGGCAAAAAAGACTGGATGATGGATCTCTTCCGCGGCCGGGCACAGATCCTCGTCGCAACGGAGGCCGGCGGTGAGGGCATCAACCTGCAGTTCTGCAATCACATCATCAACTTCGATCTGCCGTGGAATCCGATGCGCGTCGAGCAGCGGATCGGCCGCATTCACCGCCTCGGTCAGGAACACGACGTGTATATCTACAATCTTGAAACGATCGGCACGATCGAGGAGCATATCGTCAATCTGCTGCACGAGAAGATCAATATGTTCGAGCTGGTCATCGGCGAATTGGATGAGATCTTAGAACGCATGGAAGAGTCCTCTGCCGTTGAGACCCGCCTGTACAAAGCGATGCTCGAAGCGAGAAGCGAAGACGAGATGCGCCGCGAGATCGAACGAATCGGCGAGAACTTCGTCTCCTCGAAGCAGCGCATCTCCCATGGACCGCCGCTGCAGGGAGAGAAGCCGCTACCCGCTGCGCATGTGCCGGGCGCCGTTTCCAGGACGATCAGCCCCGCCGGGCCGCCGCACCATACGGAGGCATCGCGATGAAGCAAGAGCAAGTTCGGGATTATGTATGCCGTTACCTGGAGGCGACGGAGTGCCATGTGCTGGAGAGCTGCCCCGCCTATATCACGGTGAAGCTGTCGCCCGAAGCGGACAAAGCCCTCACGAATCGCCCGTACTATTGGAGCTTCGTAGAACGCACGGGAGCGGAGCCGGAGACGATGTCCCTCACCTTCGTCTTCGACCAGGAAGCCTTCGAGGCGCTGCAGAAAGCGGACAGGCAGGCAGATCAGAAGCCGCAGCAGAACGGACCAGCCGCTCCCGGCGTACTGGGACAGGATTCCATCCTGGCGCGTTATTTTGGGCATCTGCAGGCAGCACCCCTGCAGCGAACGCGGCATGAGCCGGTCACCTTCGGCAGCGCAAGGCTGCATCAGATCTTCGCTTCCAGCCGGGATAAGGGCCGGTTCGTCAACCTGTACGAGCAGACCGATGAGCGCCTGGTGCTGCCCGGCCGGCCCTTAAGCTACCGCTCCTATCTCGGCGTGAACTACAAGGTGGAATATCTGTGCGATCTTAAGCGGGATGAGTTGTATTCCCTCGGCATCTGCTTGGCAACGGGCGAGATCCTCACCGGCTTCTACCCGCTGCTGAAGCAGTACCGTCTGTCGCCGCGGCTGCCCGCCCACACCCATCTCAAGGAGATGCTCAGCTTGCCGCGGGCCGTCGCAGAGCTGGAGTACTATCTGGAAGATATCGTGCGGAATCAGGATCACCAGTGGGCGGTAGAAGCCGAGCAGCGGATGTATGACGAATTGGATCGAATCAAGCTCTATTATCAGGAGATGATCCAAAATTCGAACGATGAGAGCAAATCCGCCATGCAGGAGGAATATCGCGCGCGGCAGGATGAGATCGCCTGGCAGTACAAACCCCGCGTGCTCGTCTCGGTGATCAACTGCGGTCTCTTCCACCTGCTCACACCGCCCGAACAGGTAAGAACGATGGCGAATCCGCAGTGAGGGTGGCATTTTTTGCAGACAAAAAAAAATTCGCAGCTGACACGTTCTAACAACCTTTTTTGCCCATACTCTTTAGTATTAGCAGTACAAGCTTGTCCGCCTGGATGAACCGATGGCAAGCAGCCGCAAGCCTTCGTCATCTTGGAGAAGCAAAATGGACGCTCATGTTGATGCTTGGAAGATCTTAAGGATATTAGATCCTGAAAACGGCAAATCCTGAGGATGCATGGCATGATTCTAATGCAAAATCCTCAAGATCCTAGAGCCCAAGGCAGAAAGGATGGAGACGATCATACGATGAACGTTAAGAGACTATGCATACTCACAGGCATTATCGCCTTGTCAGCGGCAGCCGCATGGTCTAATCCCGCATCCGCCCGCGCGCTGACACCCGCCGCCGAGCACAGCCGGACATTCGCCGCTTCGATGCTCGATGATCCTAAGCTTAACGGCACGCGGCTTGGCGGTCCGATCTACGAAGAACACGATCCGCAGGTCAAGCTGCAGGAGACCGTTGCCGGATGGATTCGGACGATCGCTGAGCAGCATAAGTTGATTCCTTGGCAGTCCGCTGATTTTCATATCGAGCCTCTTGGACCGGGGACCCACGGCTGGATCGTTCATGTGCTCGAACAGCAGTCCCCCGTAGGCTATCTAATCGTCACAGCCCTCGAGGGCGGCGGATATCGACTTGCCGAGTACGGGGTCGGTGAGCAGCCGATCTTCCATCTCGAACGGCTGCGCGAAAGCCTCGTGCAGCAGAAGCTGATCGAACCTGCCACTACGGTGGAAGAACTGGCGGCATGGCTCTCCTTCCCTGGTCAGCCGCAAGTTCCACAGGATGAGAACGTCCTGACAGAAGCACAGGGACAGAAGAAGCTGAAGATCGAACGGCACTACCTCTACCCCTTCGCCGCCTATTGGAAAGTGCACAGCGAGGACTGGCGGCAGCCGGTATATTTCGATGCGATCACCGGAGAGCAATACCCGCTGACCAAGGACCCTTCCAGCAAACCGCAGATCAAGGCGGAGATCGATTATCAACCGACGAAACTGAGCAAGCTGAAGGACCTCATGCAGCTTCCCAAGTTTGATCCCTACGAAGACCTTGGCTGGATCGTCGAGCCGCCGCTGCGCGTTCGATCGATCGACGACGTCATCGAGCCGCTGCGCGGTAAGCAGCGATTGACGCTGACCGTCGAGCTGTATGATGAGCTCGTGCTCCTGCCCTATCCGATCATCGGCTATGCCCAGTGGGAACAGACGGAAACCTACCTCCTGATCTACAGCGAGGGCCTGCGCTATGTACCGCTCATCGACGCCGTCGGCTACGGACACATCTATTTGGAACAAAACGAATAAAAAACACCCCGCCCAAACCCTAAAGCTTTTGGTGTGCAGGGGTGTTTTCCCTTGCTGTTGTTAGTATTGCAACAGCAGCTGATGTTGTGGCTAACAAGTGTTGGCGATGATGTGGTAACGATTGGCTGCTGCTATGGCTGAGGCTGCGGGTTATTTTGTTGGTTCTGTACCTGATGAAGCTCTTCTGCCTGATTCCGATCTCCTTCTTGGTAATCCGTCTCTTGCAGATGATCTGTCCGCCTCCGGTTGGCCCGCCATACTTGGAAGGACATCGGCAGCATCCCAAAATATCTCGTCTGCCAAGGTTCGCTCTGGCTGCGGCGCTGTCTGCGCTCCTCACGGCGCACTTCCCGCGGCGTCTCCAGCGTATAGATCAGTTTCTCCGCAGCGATCTTAGCCAGATCCCTCACGATCGACATCGGCCATCACCTCACTATACCTGCTTGCTTCGCTATCCGTTCATTGGCATTGAATATGAGAAGCACGCATATTTGCTAGGTTTAGTGTAGTCGATCCCGGCAAAGTTTAATCATCCTTCCATACCCAAAAAGTGTTTGGCTTATTCGCGCAATCTAAGCTATGATAATAGTGGAGAGAATATATGGGGAGGTACATCAGCTATGAACATGAGCGGCTACATGATCGCCACCGTGATCTTAACGATCGTTCTGACTTGGATCTTGCTGGTCAGCTATCACTATGCATATAAACGTAAATGGGGCAATGAAAATGCTGCCGTAGACCAACTCCCTGAAAATCACAATGCCCCAAAAGGTTCGAACAACATGAACTGGTAAGAACCTAATCGGATCCAGAATAGGTCTAAAGAGGATCCTGATCATTTTGTACGATTTCCTTGCAGGGAAGGTTTTTCGCTGGGTTTTGTCCTATTTTTCGGACA